>CAKZLZ010000015.1 GCA_937127435.1 uncultured Verrucomicrobiota bacterium
AAGGGATGCGGATGTTCGTTATTCTTCCTGCCATGTGCAATGTAAAAAAAGATGTGTCTTTGATGTTGTCATAGTTGTGATGGATGAGATCATGTTGTCCGGGAATTGCGATCATTTTAGGAAGATGTTCCATTGCAAAATTAACAAGTTTTGAATTGGAACTTGCACGATCAAAAATATCTCCAGCACAAATAATCGGAATCTCAGGATTGGTATCTTTTCGCAGTTGTCTCAGTTCCTCTAAAGGACGGCTCATTGCTTCGTACCAGTCAGGTTCTGCTGATCGAGCAATAGGAGGTTTGTGACTCAGATGTATGTCAGAGCAAAAGATGGCAACTACTTCAGTTTTTTTAGATTTGTTTTGCAAATCGGACACTTCTTTTGTTTTTTTAGTTTTTGTCTTAAAAGGTCGGTGTCCACTTGCCTGACATCTTCCAGTTTTCCGGCGGCGGTCATGGCGGCGGCGGTTCCGGCGGCTTCACCCATGACCATGGCGCTGCACATCACCCGGATACTGGATAGTGCCACCCGGTCACAGGAGATGGAGCGTCCTGCGACCAGCAGGTTTCTGCAGCCTTTGGGAATCAGGCAACGATAGGGGATACCGTGTGACTCACCGATGGACCGGTCATAGGGACGGTTTTCGTCATTCCCCCCTGATTTCATTTTGTGGATGAAAGTCATAAAATCATTGTGGGTCCGAATGTCCGCCTGCTCGTTTTGTCCGGGGTGGGTGTCCACATAATAACTGTTACGCCCAATTTCATCGTCAAAACTTCTGCGGGCAAAATAGTCTTCTCCGGTGAGCGTATAATCTCCGTGAATCCGTCGTGATTCCCTTACTCCCAGCAGATTTCCGGTTAAGATGAGGTTGGCATTCCCAAAGGCTTCCGGGGCAAATTCGGAGAGGGCTTTGCGTATGGCTTCGGCCATGCGCCGTCCCTTGATCAGTGCTTTGGAAACGGATTCCGGATTGGTGCTGTCTACGTTGAACAAATGCCCGGCGTTAAAACCCACAGCTCTGGGACCAATCAGATTGGTGGTGACATGGAAAGATTCGACTTCCGGATGCCGTCCTGAATTCAGAATATCCCACACCGGACTGCCTTCCGCGCCACACCAGGAGTAGGGACCGTTCCGGTAAGCGTATTCATCCACGTTGGTGAGAGCAAAACAGAGGGTGGACGGCATCACTTCTCCGCCATCCTGAAATACTGAGCGGGTATTGACACCGGCCAGGTCCGCGACCACAGCATCGCCGGTGGTATCCACATAACATGCGGCTTTGACCGTTTGTAATCCGGCTTTGTGGGCCAGCAATAGCCGTTCAACTTTTCCGTCATCGGTCCGTTCCACGTGGCAGACTGTGGTGAGAAATTGAACATCCACTCCGGCTTCGGTTACCAAATGGTCGTATACCCGTTTGAGTTGCTCCGGATTAAAGGGCATGTGTTGGGTATCATCAAATTTTGCGGACTCCTTAAATCCTTCATTGGTTTCACGATAAACCCGTTCGGCAATTCCTCCATAAATGATTCTCTTGCCGTCTGAGTAGGGGGTCCAGCAAGGCACAAAACCGGAAGTGCCCATTCCTCCCAGCACCCCGGTGGCCTCAATCAACAGGGTACGTGCACCTTCCCGCGCCGCCGCCGTGGCTGCCGCACAGCCGGAGGGGCCACCGCCCGCGATGACCACGTCATAGCTGCGTTCGTGGACAGGGAGTTCTAATTGGATGGTTTTGCGTATGGATTGCATTCGGGAATTTTTGGTTCAAGACTTGCGGAATGGGAAGCCGGTGGGTTCTGAACTTCCTTATATAATGAAAAAGGACGGAGACGGGGTTTCTGATATTTTGGAAGGAAATGTATATACAACTTAAGCATGGTTTTATCAAGGAGATTCATGTTCTTCGATTTTGAACTGGCAGGACCCTGCTTCCTTTGTGCTTCAAACTTGTAACGCGCTGAAAGTTGTGTAAATTTGCGGAATGGCAACCCGTAAGAATTCTAAAACTCTCCATCAGCAACTTCGCGAATATTTACTGAAACTTTTCGTGAACATGGATGATGGCGAACAGTTACCCACCGAGGTCCAGCTTGCGGAAAAATTTAAAGTGTCCCGGTTGACTGTGCATAAGGCCCTCAATGAATTGCACCATGAGGGCTATGTGGTTCGCAAAGCGGGAAAAGGTAGTTTTGTCAGTCATGGTGACCATCAGGTGATCACGGAAGGCCCCTGGGCACAAGAGGGGCAGGTAATCATGGCGTATCCGGACTGGTTCAGTTTTGATATCTGGTCTAAACGGCGCCGCGCCCGGCAATTGGCGCATTCGAACCGTATGGCGGTGATGGATTACATGATTACCCAGGAAACGCTTTACACCAAGTTGCGGGACGTGGTTGAGGAAACCGGGGATGTGAAAGGGGTCATTGTCATCCCGCCTGCCGGAACCATTCCTCCTGAATCCATAAAATTGTTTGAGGACTTAAATGTTCCGGTGGTGATCCTGGGTCCGAATCTTTCCGTGCGCCCGAAAAGTCGGAAGGTATTTCAGGTTCATCAGGACTTTTCTTTGGTCGGAGAAATCGCGGTGCGCACGCTGTTGGACCGGGGGCATCGCCGGATCGCCTATATTGCGAGCGAGCCTTTGGACGAGTCGACAGGTTTGGAAGTGAGTGGCATGAAGCAGGCCTTACGTGATCAGGGCTTGCCCATTAAAACTTTATGGGTCTCCGACCGTCATGCCCAGCCCTGGGAGTTGGCGAGCGATATGGCGGCGCAAATTACCCGGGATTTTCTGGAAAAGAATGATGTCTGCGCGATGATTTTTGACAGCATCCCGGATGCGATGGGGGGAATTCGTGCGGTTTGGGAATCCGACCCCTCGGCCTTGGCGAAGCTGGATATTTTGGTCACTGCAACCTGGTGTGGGCTGGAGAAAACCATGGTGCCTTCGCCCATTCTGGTCTATTGTGATGTGAGCCAAACGGTCGATGATGCCTTTGACCTGATCCTGGGAAAAAAGAGTCCGGCAAACAGAAAAGTGCTGGTTCAATCTATCAGCGTAGAACTTCCGTAGCCCATAGATGTCGTCCGGGATTTTCGGGGCTCAGGCTATGGACGAGGTTGATGATTTTGAAATTTATAAGTGAAGAAGCTGCTTAGGGGAAATTGAGGAAGTCCTCTGCAAAGAGGAGGTTGACAGCCGGCGAATTGTATATACAAACACCCGTGGCATACTGCCGTTTTTACAAGCTGAAGCTACAAATTATCCTATGTGATAGAAATAGAATGAACCCGCCTGGATGCAGTCGGGTGTTTTATACTTAAGAGAAAATCATGGCGACGAAACCCCCTCCATCCTGGCTGAAAAATGCCATTTTTTATGAACTATATCCTCAGAGCTTTCTCGATACAAATGGCGATGGTATCGGGGACCTGTGCGGGATCATTAAAAAGCTGGATTATATTCAGTCGCTGGGCTGCACGGCCATCTGGCTGAATCCCTGTTTTGAATCTCCCTTCGGGGATGCGGGTTATGATGTGAGCGATTTCAGAAAAGTTGCGCCCCGCTATGGTACAAATGCCGACCTGATTCGCTTGTTTAAGGAGGCGCACCGGCGGGGAATGAAAGTGTGTCTCGATCTGGTGGCCGCACACAGTTCCTTCGAACATCCCTGGTTTAAAGCCTCAGCCTCTGCCGATCAATCGCCCACAGATGATTGGTATATTTGGTCGAATTCCGGCTGGACGGAATGTACCGAAAAATATCCTTTTGTGCGTGGACACGGTGATCGGAATGGTGCCTATCTGCCCAATTTTTTCTACTTTCAACCTGCGCTGAACTACGGGTTTCAGGAACCGGATCCGGATCAGCCCTGGCAATTGCCCACCGATCACCCGGCCGTAAGAGAGGTCCGTGAAGAGATGAAAGAGATTCTCCGGTTTTGGATGGACCGGGGGGCGGATGGTTTCCGGGTGGATATGGCAAACTCTCTGGTGAAAAACGATCCCAAGTTAAAAGGGACCATTGCCTTTTGGAAAGAGGTGAGGGCGATGTTTGACGCGGACTATCCCGACCATGCGCTGATATCAGAGTGGTCCTTTCCCAAGGATGCGATAGAAGCCGGGTTCCACATGGATTTTATGATCCATTTTCAGACCGAAGCGTACACCATTCTTTTTCGGGAGGAAGCCGCCCGCGACAGTTTTGGAAATGGGGGCGGGAAATTGGGGCACAGTTATTTTGATGCGGAAGGGAAAGGGGATGTCACCCGTTTTCTTTGTCATTTTGAATCTCATTTGGCGGCGGTCCGTGGTCGGGGATATATTTCAGTGCCGACAGGCAACCACGATTTAACCCGTCTGAATTGTGGCCGGAGTGTCCGGGATCTAAAAGTGGCTTTTGCATTCCTCTGGACCTTGCCGGGTGTTCCTTATCTCTACATGGGGGATGAAATCGGTATGCGCTATTTACCCGGTCTGCCATCAAAAGAAGGAGGCTTCGGCCGCACGGGATCGCGGACGCCGATGCAGTGGACGAAAGGAAAGAACGCGGGATTTTCCAAAGCCCCGGCGGCAAAATTGTATTTACCTCTCGATCCCGCCAAGAACCGTCCAACGGTGTCCGATCAGGAGAAAAATAAAAACTCGCTGTTACAACATGTGCGGGCAATGGCTGATTTACGTCATCGGCACCCCGCATTGCAGGCGGACGGCGATTTTGAGGTTCTCCATGCCTCCTCGACTTCATCGGTCTTGATTTATCTCAGATCGGAAGGGAATGAAGAAATATTGGTGGTGGTGAATCCGGCCGCACAAGCTGAAACTCTGAAGATCCCCAACCGATGGAAACAGGCGCATGCTTTAAAACGCATGGGCTGTAATTTACATTGCACTGAGGACTTGGCGTTTGAGTTAAAAGGTCAATCTTTTGGCGTCTTTGTAATGGAAAACTGAGTTTTAAACTTCCTTGAAGTAGATCATAGGCGGAGCGCTTCTTCACAGATCCGGTAGGCTGTTTCGAGTTCTGCGATGGGATTTTCCACGGGGATGAATTCATGGCCGATGTACCCTTCGTATCCTGTCTCGGCAATGGCCCTGAAAACCGCAGGATAATTTATTTCCTGGTTCTCCCCAATCGGACCGCGTCCGGGGTTTCCGGCGGTGTGGTAATGTCCGAGGCAAGGGTGGAATTCGCGGATGTTGCGGATGAGATCACCTTCCATAATTTGCATATGGTAGATATCATAAAGAATGCGGAAGTTGGGAGATGCTACCTGATGACAGAGTTCCGCGCCCCAGGCAGAATGATCCCCTTGGTAGTCTTTATGGTTCACTTTGCTGTTGAGCAACTCCATGAACAGACTGACACCTGCTTCTTCCGCATATGGAGTGATGCGTTTGAGGGTGTCTGCGCAGTTTTTAAGACCATCAAGGTCCTCCATGCCGTTCCGTTGACCTGAGAAGCAAATGAGCGCACCCACGTTTTTTTCGACGGCGAGGTCAATATTGCAACGGAGTTCTTGTTCAATTCGGTCTGCGTTTTCCGGACGGTTCAGGCCGTCATTCATGGAATGGTGGCCATTGATGGTGGCGATCTCCAGACCTAAATCCTGTGCCATAGACCACAGTTCAGGCTCAATCATTTCGACGGCCGAATAGCCGATATTGGCGGCCGCAGTTAAAAGTTCACGTGGAGCGACGCCTTTATCCGCGTAGCACCACCAGGAAAAGGATTGTTTAATTTGTGACATGTTTAATTATGGTTTTAGGTTCCAGTTAAAGAGAATTCCCATGGTTTGGGCACGATCCCGGTTTGCGGTGGTGTAGGCCTCTACACATTGATCGGGAGTAAATTCGTGTGTGTTTAGTCCATCGAGGTTAAAGCGCCCGTCTTTGACCATGGTGAAAAACAAGCTGGTGATCGCCGCCTCATCCCAATCTGGAAATTTATGACCGTCCCAGGCGCCGGTTATGCTGAGACCTTTCATGATGACATCGCTGGTCAGGGTTTGACTGGCTGGCTGTCCGGTGTCACCCATCAATATCACACGCCCACTTCGTGCCGCTAAATCCAGGGCGACAGAAAAGACGGCCGGGTGACCGGTGGAGTCGATGACCACATTGGGCAGGGTGTTGTCATTTGCTTCTAAGATCCCTGCTTTTGCTTCGTTTGCGGGAGTAGGAAAGTAGACGCTTGCGCCACCGGCCTGTGCGATATGGGCCCTTTCACTTACGGGGTCGACAACAAATACTTTCTTTGCGCCGGAGGCCCGGGCCCAGCGTAGAGACATTTGACCGATTGGACCTGCGCCAATGATCAGCACCCGGTCTCCTAAATTATATTTAGCGGCCATCGCCCCTTGGAAAGAAATTTTTGCCAGGGCAAACCACACGGCTTGTTCCGATGGAATTTCTTCCGGTATAGGATAACAAGCTGTTTCCTTGACCACGGCATGTGAACTGTGGCCTGCGCGGTATCCGACACGGTCGCCCACTTTCAAGTGAGTCACATCTGAGCCTGCTTCTTCAATAATACCGGCTGCGGCGTAACCGGGGTAGAAGGGGAATTTCACCCAGTTATCCCAATGTGTTCCTTTGTCATAAAGACAATTGAAGACGATGTTTTCAGTGCCGGTGCTCATCAGAGAGTATTGGCAACGAATTTTAACTTCGTCGGATTGGAGGGTTGGAAGTTCAAAAGACTCGATGTCGACTTCTTGTTTGCGGAGAAAAACTATGCGTTGGGGGATGTGATTTGACATCATGCCATTATCAATATTCCACGAAATCTAACAAGATGAACTATTGGCTGTTCTTTATAAAAAACGGCTGGCAATAAATAATATATTCTATTAACAGCTGTTGGATGAGATTTGATCATGAATAAAACGGTTTTAGATGATTGGAAGACACTCGCGGGTCAGGCTGCAGAACGTCCTTTGGCGTTTCTTGCCGGTTGGCGGGCGCCTGTCTGTGAGGGGGTCAGTTGTCAAGTGCATGCACATCCCTCTATCGAGATGGTGTATCATCGGAAGGGTAGTGGGTTGACCCGCTTGGGGAAAGGGCAGCAAGAGAGCCTTTCATTTTCAGAAGGCAGTTGTGTATTGTATGCACCCGGATTGTTACACGATCAGGTTATGGATGAACCGGGTGAAGATTTATGCGTACATTTGGCCCTCCCTCACCATTTTAAAAAGAAACTAAAAGGGTGCTTACTTGTTCCGGATGCTGTGCGGAAACTTACGGGCGATTGGGATCGGTTAACTGCGGGTCGGGATGCAATAGACCCCATGGAAAAATGTATTTTAAATTTACGTGCGACCACTGCGTTGCTTGAAATTCTGCATCAAAGTCTTGCTCCTGCCAAGCGCGAGTTTGTCGCAGGGAAACAACCTGTTTCACGTGCTGAAGACTATATCCGTCAAAATTTTGCATCGATCACATCCATGTGGGAAGTTGCTGATTATGCAGGGCTGAGCCGCGACCGTCTCCGGCATATTTTTAAACAACAGCGGGGGATGAGTTTGGTTGCCTTTTTGACCCAGGTTAAATTGGAGCGGGCGAAATCGCTGTTGGTGCACTCTAATTTGCCACTCAAACAAATTGCCACTTTGTGTGGTTTTCAAGACGCGTACTACTTTTCAAATGTTTTTAAACGCCATGTAGGCATACCTCCGGGTGGTTATCGAAACAGCTGTTCTAAACCCAAAGCGGCTTTTCCTTCCTCACCGGGTTAAGGGTCAATCCCACACTTTTTTGGGGCCCTGACGGGGGAAAACCGTGTCCGGGGTGATGTCGCTGGTTTCAATCAGCCAGTCGGTCAAGCGTTGCATGAGTTTCTGTTGGATGGCGGCCATCTCCGGGTCGTTAAACCGGTTGCATAATTCTTGAGGATCTATGCGCAGATCATAGAGCTCCGATTCATCTTCCGGGCGATGTACCAATTTATGGGTTAAGGTTTGCACGCTGACGGTGCGTGCATCGACTTCCGGGTGATCAAAGATACATTTGTAAGGAGGGTAATAAAAATTATCCGGATCTTCCAATATGCCTCCTTCGAGGGTGCCGGGGCCGCAAAGGTGTCGATTCACAGCTCCGAGACCGCCTTCGCAAAATACTGCCCGATCGGGATCTCCGGCCGCACCTTTCAATTGGGGGGTAAGTACGCGGGCAAAATGAGGATGGGTGCAGGGGACTTTACACAGGTCCAGGGTGGTGGCCATCAGGTCAAAAAGTTCAACCGGTGCTTCTACCCGATGTCCGGCAGTAATCCCGGGACCGCGCCAAATAAAAGGAACACGGTTCAAAAGGTCTTCATGCGAGCCCGCAGTTTTGGTTACCATCCCGAAATCACCGGCATATTCACCATGATCCGAAAGGGCGACCACTACGGTAGAGTCCATTAACCCTTGCGCTTCCAGACTATCCAACAAGCGTCCCAGAAGCATGTCGGTATAGCTGACCATACCCAAGTAGACGGCATTGATTTTTCGAAGCATGTCGTCCGGCATCTGATCCAATTCAAAATATTTGCGCAATAAAGCCAAGCGCTTGGGTTTGTTCGGCAGGTCATAGGGGCGCAATGGAGGGAGGTCATCCGGATCGTACATGGCGTAATAGGGTTCCGGTGCGGTAAATGGAGAGTGGGGCATCTCTAATGGAAGATAAAGTGCGAAGGGTTTTGCACCTTGCTTGCGGTTTTCCAGCCAGGAAATCGCGCTGTTGACGCGGTGCGTATCTCCAAAATCTTCTACGGTGCCAAGAGAGTTGCAGAGGTGACTGCGTCCTCCCGGTTCCCCGGCCGGAACGATTCTCTCCGCTTGATGCACATCGTAACTGGGGCGATCCTCTAACACTTGTGGACGTTGGTTGCAGCGTGACACCGCTTGCGGAAAAACATCCGGGGCAAACATATCATTTTTACCATGCCATTCCACATGGTATCCGGCTTGTTTAAGGCTGGTGAAAAGATTGCCTTGGGATGCCTGTATGAAATATTGGTTATTGCGACAAGCGGTGTTGTGAGGATAAAGCCCGGTAATCATGGAACAGCGGGAGGGTCCACAGACGGGATACTGACAGATACTTTGTTCAAACAAGGTGCCTTCCCGGGCCAAACGATCGTAGTTTGGGGTTTGAACCAGAGGGTGTCCGTAACAAGCCAAAACATCCGCCCGTAAGGAATCGGGCATGAAAAACACAAAATTCAGTTTTTTCTGCATGCCAGTCCGATAACCGATGACCGAATTTTTGGCAATCATTTAAATGTATATATAAATGATTGATTTTTGATGATGGCTAGAATTTCAGCCAATATTTTTCTGATCCTCTGTGCATAATGTTATCCTTAGATCTTAGGTTTAATCAAAGGGGGGCACAACCGATCCTATGCTCAACCGCATAAGATATCGGGGGATTCCTTTCCATCAACCCGGCAGGTAAAATATTCAACTGCGCCGTGGCACTTTCGTAATGGAAATGGTAAGGATCGTAATGATTGGTTAAAAGGCACTGTCTATAGATGATGAATTTATACAAACTTTCCTTTTAATCATGATCGTTAAATTAAGAAAAATGTATCAACATGGCCCCTGATATTCATATGCCTAAAACAAAAACAAAATCAGTTTCTCCCAAAGTTTCAATGGATCGTGGGTCTCCGACCTTGATGCGTAGAATTAATATACGGCAATTATTGGATGCCATGCGGGTGTTGGGGCCTTGTTCCCGGGTCGATTTGACCCGCCACACCGGTCTAAGTGCACCTACGGTTTCAAAAGTGATGAAGGAGTTGCTGCTCCGGCAATTGGTAGAGACCTTGTCTACTCCCAAACAACCTTCGACCGGCCGGCCCAGCACCATCTATCAACTTGCACGTAAAAAGATTCAGTTTCTGGGTTTGGTAATCGATATTGAACAATGCCGGGTGGTCTCTGCAGGCCTGGATGGCAAAGAGGATCTTGAACGGACGAGGGTATTTGAAACGCCCAAGTCTTATGCGGATCTGATTACCACGGTTTCCCGGCACCTTCAGCAGGTTGCAGCCGAAAAAGAGGGGGCGGAAGTTCTTGGCGTAGGGATTTCGGTGCCCGGGTTGATTGATGAATCGGAGGGGAGACAAGTTTTTTCTCCCAATGTGCATTATATGAATGGCTGTTATCCCGCACAGGATATTGCCGATGCCACCGGATATATCACGCATGTGGTGCAGGAAGAAAAGGGTGAGGAATTCCTGATGGTCTCGGAAGTTAAACCCAAGTTCAAGGTGCCCCTGCCGCCCAAGCCCAAAATGCCCACCTATATCGCCAGGGCCAGGGTGGATGTAACCACGGTGATCGAGTTCTTTGTCACCAGTAGCGGCGATGTCGATCCGCGTACAAAGATTGTCGTTTCCTCCGGTTATCCTGAGCTGGACGAGATAGCTGTTGAATGGGCCAAAAAGATAAAATTCTTCCCGGCACTAAACCGTGGCGAGCCCGTGGCCGTGCGGGTACGGGTGCCTGTTGGCTGGCAGAGCAAGTAGATTGCCGGGCACCACTCTGAGAT
>CAKZLZ010000016.1 GCA_937127435.1 uncultured Verrucomicrobiota bacterium
GCACCTTTCACCCTATCATTGGCCAGCCAGTTTTCCGATTGGCAACAGCGATGCCTCTCCCTATGTGGACCGTGAAGCCATTGCCGGGATTCATAGCCGCAATATGGGACGGGACCAATATGGTTTCCGGGCAAATGTACTGACCGGGGTGCGCCCCAACCACGCACGTCCGATGCCGGGAAAACGCCCTTTCGCGTCCGGGTTGGTCTTTATAGACAGTTCCCAGCCTGATGCGGTTGAGGATGGCGTCATGCGTGTGGGAGGCGGCCGTCTCATCATGCCGGGGAATACCATGGTGGATTTAAGTTATCTGCTGAATGAAAATATTTGGGACCGGTATTTCATGTCGACTTTAACCTATTCTCCCAGTGATTTTACGGTTCCTTTACCGAATGCCCGGATTCGCTACCGTGAAAATGTCAACGAGGCCGCCACATTGTTGGATTTTGATTTAGCGGCAGCCTATCTGGAAAATATGGGGGCCTTGAATGTGAATTCTACTTCCGTAGAAGCTTGGAAGGCCCTGCTTACCTCTTTCCGGGATTTGAAACTCGGAGATTCCGGAGATGAGAATCCGGGTGACACGGTTCCGGTGACCCGAACCCTGGACCCGATTGAAGGCAGTATGGCCTTTCATTTTGATACCACAAACCTGGGCGGAAGGGTGGATGATGATTTCGGGAACATTCCTCTACAGAAAGATTATTCCAAAGTCCTTTCCGGGTTCCGGTATTTAGATGATCAGATGATTCAGACCCTGGCGGAGAGAATTGTAGACGAAGTCCGTCTCCGCGGACCGTTTTATTCCCTGAGTGATTTTGTGAACCGCCGCTTGGCGCCTCCTTCCGGGAGTCACCAGGAAGGCAGTCCCTGGTATATTGCCCGTACGGATGCCACAGGCAGTGCGGGTGGAACTTTTATGGATGATTCCTATGATCCCTTTCCCGGTCTCCAGGGCATCAATGGTGCTTTGCAGCGGGCCATTAATATTTCCGGAATCAATGGCGGTGTAAACCACCCCAGTCTCGGAGACACAGGTAGTGGAAGCGGGGAGCAATGGGACATGGTTTATACGGTCCGCATTCGAAATCAAAGTAACGGGTTTACCAGTTCCGGAATAGGAGGATCCTCAAATAGCAGCAAGGGGACTACAGATGGCAGTGAGGGCTTCCGTCATACCCAGGAACCTTCCATGAAAAGTCATTTGGATACGGAAAACCTTACCGGGGCGGCTGTAGGCGAAGCAGGGCAGTTGTTGCAGGGAGCTCCCGGTTTTGTGACCCAGGGAGACCTTTTGGCCATGATTGCACCGGCGCTGACCGCTAGAGGAGATACTTTTCTTGTCCGTGCGTACGGTGATGCGAGCAGTGGAGATAGCCCGGCTGCCAGAGCTTGGCTCGAAGCGGTCGTGCAACGAATCCCGGATCCGATTAAACCTGCGGGAAGCAGCGGGGAAGACGCCTGGCGCCCCACGGATGGTTTTGGACGCCGCTTTAAAGTGGTGAGTGTCCGCTGGTTAACGCCGGAAGAAATTTAAACCCTGAAAATGATTCGAAAGGATCTGATTTTTCCATTGAAGTCCGGCGAAGGTTGATGGACCGCGTCTACCCGGGGGACGCGGGGCCTCCCGGTTTATGGACCGACTCCGTCCCGGAGTCGTAACCATGCCGCGGATGTTGGACCGCGGACCCTCCGTTTCAGTTTAAACCAACTTTAAAAAGCGCCGTTTCCCGACTTTCAGCACGCCGGTGGTTCCTGCCGCCAAATTCATCAAGGGATCTGTAACCGCGTTGTCGTCGAGTTTGACCGCCCCTTGTTTTACCAAACGACGTCCTTCACCTTTGGATGCGATCATCTTTTGTTCCGCCAGCAGATCCAGCAATCCGGTTTCGGCATCGAGGTGGAATTCCGGCGTGTCTTCGGGGAGCGCGCCTTTGGAAAACACTTTTACAAATTCTGCAGATGCGGATTGGGCGGCCTCCGCATCATGAAAACGGGTGATGATTTCCTGTGCGAGTTGGTCTTTAACCTGACGGGGATTCAGACTGCCGTCAGCCACGCCATTGCGTAATTTGGCGACTTCGGTATCGGGCATGCCCAACACCAAAGAGAAGTACCGCCACATCAGGTCGTCACTTACGGACATGAGTTTGCCGAACATGTCGTTGGGTGCATCCGAGACGCCCACATAATTGTTCAGACTCTTGGACATTTTTTGCACCCCGTCCAAACCTTCCAGCAGGGGAAGAGTCATCACGACCTGTGGTTCCTGACCCGCATCTTTTTGCAGTTCGCGTCCCAACAGTAAATTAAACAGCTGATCGGTGCCGCCCAGTTCCACGTCGGCTTCCACCATTACGGAATCATAACCCTGAACCAGCGGATATAAAAACTCCACCAGGGAGATCGGTTGATTGGCGGCATACCGTTTGGAGAAATCATCCCGTTGCAACATCTGGGCCACGGTGACTTTTGCGCTGAGTTTGATCACGTCTCCGAAATTCATGGGGTCAAACCATTCGCCGTTGAAGCGTAATTCGGTTTTGTCACGGTCGAGAATTTTGAAGACCTGTTCCTGATAAGAAACCGCGTTGGCCATTACCTGTTCTTTGGTAAGGGAAGGGCGGGTTTTGGATTTTCCGCTGGGATCACCAATCATGCCGGTAAAGTCACCAATGATAAATACCACCTTATGACCGCAATCCTGAAATTCGCGTAATTTCCGTAAACCGACGCTGTGGCCAAGGTGAATGTCGGGGGCTGAAGGGTCTGCGCCGTATTTGATCCGCAGGGGAACGCCGGTTTCAATGGAGCGTTTGATTTTCTTTTCCAGCTCTTCACGGCTGTGTAAATCCACGGTACGGGCGGTCAAAATATCGAGTTGTTCTGCAAGTGTTTTCATATGTGTCCCGTCCCTTTATGGATAAACGCCTTTAAATCAATGCCAAAGGGCTGTCGTGAAAGGGGCGCTGCTGTTTTTCGGTCCCGACTCACAGGGCAAGCTTTGGGGAGGCCGAAGGCATATAATGGGGTCAAAGAACGCATTTTTGAAAAAGGAAACGTTTGAGGATTGATCCCTTCGTTTGCTTCAATACACTTTCCGGCTCATGTATCCATTTACCCGAGACAAACTAAAAGAGTGGGCCGGTCCTGATGCCTTCCGCCGTGCGGAAATGCTGGTGGACGGGAACCGTGTGCGCGGCTTAAAATCCTACCCCCGCAGATTGGAAGGGATGATTGAATCCCGTCCCCGTGATATTGTTTGCGCGGTGGCATTTCCGAAAGGGACGGTGGTGCCTGAAAACCAGTGTCCCTGCCGGGACAATCGGGAAATGGGGTTGTTTTGTCATCATGCTCTGGCCCTCTGTTTGGAGCAATTGAGCATTCAGGAAGATCCGGTTCGTCTCAAAAAGTTGATGGAAGAGCGCAAACGGGCGGAACGGATGGCCCGCAGTTCGGAGGAGGATTACCTTACCCGGGTGCCGGCCGGAACTCCGGGATCGATTGCCATCCGGTTATGCCTCCAGTTCCCGTCGGATTTACGTTCCCGCTGGTGGGAAGATCAGGTCACCATTCAGGTCATGATCGAACATCAGGGGCAGCGCGCGCCGATCCATCAGGTGCGGCCGGACCTGAAGGTGAGTTTACCTTCCAGGGAAGATAATTTATTGTATGTGCTCGAAGACATTGCGGAAGGTCCGGTTCCGGATGAATTGGAGTTGTCTCCGGGAGATCTGGCCAATGTGCTGGAATTGATGTCCGGGATGCGGATCTGGTTCGGAGACAGGGAAGGGTTTGTATCACCCGAATCACTCTCGTCTTCCGTCCGCCTGGAAATGGAGGAGGAAACCGGAGTCTTTGAGTTGGATTTGGATACGCGGCTTCCCGATGGTTTTGAACAGTGTTTACCTGCATTTTGGGCCAGCAACCGTGGCGCATGGGTGCTTTTGGCGGATACCATCTTTCCGTCCGCACCGCTTTTGCCGGGCCCGTTGCAACCCTTATACAAAGAAACGCTCCGCATTCCGCGTGCAGACGTTCCCCGCTTCCTGAGCAAAGAACTTGAAGCCCTGAAAAGTCTGGTTCCATTACACACGGAAATTGATCCGGAATGGTTTCATTTGGAGCCGGACCTTCCCTCATTCCGTTTGGAAGTGAGGGGGTCGCCTGCCAGTTTGTCCGCCACTTTGTTTGCGGTGTATGATGGGGTGGAATGGGTGGCGGGAAGTGTGGAGAGTGTGGAGGATTTTGTGCTGCCGGATCCTGAAAATATTTTGCATTACCGCACCCGGAATTCCGAAGCGGAAAAGGAGGCGCTCGTCAGCTTGTGTACCCTGGGCTTCGGCGGGGACCGGGGGGATAAAATGGAGGGGATCGTGGGGACTTCCGGAGTCATGAGTTTTTGTGCTTCCGGCATTCCCTTGTTACGCCGCAGGGGGTGGAAAGTTGATTTGGTGGGAAGGATCTCCGATGCCATGGAAGCTGCGGATACGCTTATGCCGGTGGTCACTGTGAATGAAGGGGGGAATGACTGGTTCGATGTGGACTGTAGTTTTGAAACCAGGGAGGGGGAAAGTTTAAAACTTTCCGAGGTCCGTCAGGCGTTGGCTGCGGGGAATGCCTTTATTCAGAAGGGAGACCGGACCTTGCTGTTTGACCGGGATGCCACCCGGCAAATGTTGGAGATGTTTCGTGACTCGGATGGCGGGGCGGAAGGTGACGGTCATTTCCGCATGCCTGCGGTGCAGGGAGGCTATATTAAATCCACCCTGGACAGTTTGGACGGCGTGGACGTGGAAGCCTCTCCGCTCTGGCTGGAAAAAGTAGAAAAACAAAACCAACCGGCGAAACTGGAAGCGGTAAAAGTTTCCGATAAACTGAATGCCAAATTGCGTCCGTATCAGCAGGAGGGGATCAACTGGCTATGTTTTCTGGAAAAAAGTGGCTTTGCCGGTATTCTGGCGGATGAAATGGGCTTGGGAAAAACCCTGCAGACTCTGGCCTGGCTTCAGCTGAACCGGAATGATGAAAGTGCACGGGGGCTCCCCGCATTGATTGTTTGCCCCACTTCGTTGGTGGAAAACTGGATTGAGGAAGGCGAAAAGTTCACCCCGGATTTGAAATTCTTGAATTTGACCGGTTCACCCAACCAGCGGGACAAAGCCTGGAAAGAGCAACGCGAAGAGGCGGATGTGTGGGTGACCAGTTATGCGGTGATTCAGCGGGACCTTGCGCGTTACGTGCAAAGTGAAATTTCGGCGATGGTTCTGGACGAAGCGCAACACATCAAAAACCGCAATACCCACAATGCCAAGGCGGTGAAAAAAGTGAACGCAAAAAACCGTTTGGTGCTGACCGGAACGCCGGTGGAAAACTCGGTGATGGACCTGTGGTCGATTATGGATTTTCTGATGCCCGGATATTTAACCACCCACGAACTTTTCCGGCAACGTTTTGAAATGCCGATTAAATCCGGGGGGGCTGAAGCTGTAGACGCCCAGATGCGTTTGCGGAAAAAACTCCAGCCCTTTTTGCTCCGCCGATTGAAAAAGGATGTGGCCAAAGACCTGCCGCCCAAAATCGAGAAGGTGGCTTATTGCCGGATGACCAAAGACCAGAAACTGGTGTATCATGAACTGGTGAATAAATCCAATGACAAGTTGGAGGCCATGGTCTCCAGTCAGGGATTTCAGAAGAGCCGCATGGAGGTGCTCAAGACTTTGCTGCAATTGCGTCAGGCCTGTTGCCATCTGGATCTGCTGAAAATCGATGGCTTAAACAGCCAGGCGCCCTCGGGGAAACTGGACATGTTCCGGGAAATGATTGAAGAGGCGATGGACGGGGGGCACCGGGTTTTGGTGTTCAGTCAATTCACCTCCATGTTGGGGATTCTGAAAACCGAACTGGAAAAGATGGATCTGAAATACTGCTATCTGGACGGCTCAACCAAAAAGCGGATGGATGTGGTCCGCCGTTTTCAGGGAGACAGTTCCATTCCCGTGTTTCTCATCAGTCTGAAGGCAGGGGGCACCGGATTAAATCTGACGGGTGCAGATATGGTGATCCACTACGATCCCTGGTGGAATCCGGCGGTGGAAAACCAAGCCACCGACCGGGCCTACCGGATTGGTCAGCAGAAAAACGTGTACAGCTTGAAGTTGATCACCCGGGATTCGGTGGAAGAAAAAGTTTTGGCCTTGCAGCAACGCAAACAGGCGGTGATCGACGCAACGCTGGATACTGAATCCGAAATGCTTAAATCGCTCGACTGGGAAGACGTGCAGGAACTGTTGTCGATCTAAGTAGTTTGCTCCCAGTTGTTTTGGTGCTTCTCTGGTTTGATCGTATTCATCCGGGACTTTCCCTGTTTTTTAAATGCTCATGATATACGGTCACCATTGTAATTGATGGTTTTGAAGTCCTCTAATAATCTAGGACATTCCCCATTTTTTCAGCGCAAAGCGCAGACGAGCCTTTAAAGACAGGGTATATCGACTTTACCTTGTGAGATGAAACGAATTCAGACAGGATAACAGGGCCAGCGGCAACACTGCCCAAGCACCGCGCCTTGTGAGGTGCAACGAATTCAGACAGGATAACAGGATGAGCGGGATCATGTCATGAATCATGTTGATCTGATTTTTGTAAGCTGCGGACTTTCCGTTTCACTTCGACTTTACTTTCTGTGAAATTAAG
>CAKZLZ010000017.1 GCA_937127435.1 uncultured Verrucomicrobiota bacterium
CCGCTTGAACTCAAGCACTAAATACAGTATCAAAATTCTCTAAGCCCCGCCACTGTCCGCGAACTGGGGGAACCTCAACCGGGTTCGCCGTAACTGTTGGGAGGAGGCGGACTTGAGGTCGTCCAGACTTTGTTGGGGGTTCCGGTGATGATCGGGTCGTGCCAGGATGTGGGCGTGGTCGGGCATGATGGAGAACTCCATGATGTCCATGCCCACCGACTCTCCGCCTTCAATGATGCTGACCGAAACTTTTTTTGCTTCCTGCGGAAACATCCGGTAGCGGCCCTGGGTGACCAGCACGATATGGAGATGATGATCGTGAATCCCTTTGTGTTTGCCGCGGGGAGGTTGTCCGGGATCTTCATGAAAACGTAAAACTTTCAAACGCTCCCGGTAGAGGGGATCGACGAGATCGGAGTGGTCAACCTGATTTCGAATGTAGGCTGCGACAATATCCCGATCATTTTGACCGAGGGTGCCAAGGAAGAAATCGCGATCGAAGCCGGGATAGGCAGGTGATTGTTGGCGCAGACAATGGTTGAGACGCCCCTTGAGACGTTGGGCGATTTGGACGGGGGAGATGGTTGCAGTGGATGCGCAGACCATTTGCACCCGTCGTTGCTGGAGCAAAAAAGCCCGCAGGAAAATCCCGTCACGTTGCCAGGCCTGTAGGAGTTCATCGGGCGGGGTAAAGGCTGCAACCGTGGCCTCCTTTAAAAAGGCGGTGTAGCGATAGAAGGATTTGTGGAGACCGCTCATACAGTAAACTATACATCCATATACAATGCGGGATCAAGGGGTTTTTTGGGGGTTTTTCTCGGGTTTTTTAGACGTTCTTGCTCTCCGGGCGAGCCCGAAGAGCGCCTGGGGGTGGGAGGGTGTTTAGATGTTCTTGATCTCCGGGCGAGCCCGAAGAGCGCCTGGGGGTGGGAGGGTGTTTAGATGTTCTTGATCTCCGGGCGAGCCCGAAGATCGCTTGGGGGGTGGGGCTAGGGCTTGCATTTCGTCCGAAGATTGCCTTTTGCTTGCGCCTTCGGGCTTGCCCGGAGCGCAAAAACGTTTTAGAGATCGGATCAAGATGACTTATACCGAAAAACTCTCCAGCCGTATTCTTTCCGCCAATACCAATCTTTGTGTGGGGATTGATCCCCGTGCGGATTTAATTGACGGCGACTTGGAAACTTTTGTACGCGGCGTGATTGAAGAAGCCTCTCCGTTTGCGGCAGCCTTTAAACCGAATATTGCCTATTTCGAAGCCTTTGGCGCCAAAGGAGTGACGGTGCTGGAAAATTGCCTGAAAGATGTGCCCAAAGAGATTCCGGTCGTGCTGGACGTCAAGCGCAGTGACATTCCCGAGACCATGAAGTATTATGCCGAGGCCTATTTTGGTCAGTGGGGTGTGGACGCGGTTACATTGAACGGGCTGATGGGCTGTGACAGCATCGAACCTTTTTTGCAGGCCCCTGAAAACGGGGTTTATCTGCTGGCGGTGACTTCGAATCCGGGTGCGGTCGACATTGAATTGCAACAGGTGGGCGACCGCTATGTGTTCGAATTGATGCAGGATTACGCCAGCCGCAGCGCGGCACTGCCGGGCCAAGTGGGGTTGGTGATCGGGCTGACCAATGTGTCGGACGATGTGTTAAGCCGGGTCGAAGATCTTCCCCTGCTTATCCCCGGATTGGGCGCGCAAGGCGGCGATCTCAGTCGCTTGGACATCTCTTCCCGCAAGGCCCCCAATTTAATTAATTCCTCCCGGTCCATTCTCTATGGAAATGAAGGGACGATTGCCACCCGCTCTGAAGCGGCCCGCAACAAAATCCGGGTGGCGATGCAGGGATAATTCCTTCCGGTACAATATGATTATGAACAAACGCATTGAACTTCTGTTATCGAATTATCCGCAACTCGAAGTCTGTGTGCCGGAGATTTTGGCCGCGTATGAAGCGCTTCGGGATGCCTATGCGTCCGGAAACAAATTGTTGCTGTGCGGGAACGGGGGCTCGGCTTCGGATGCGGATCATATTTCCGGGGAGTTGTTGAAGGGATTTCAGTCCACCCGGCCTTTGACGGCTGAACAAAAAGCGGTGTTTGGAGAAGAGCTTTCCTCTCATTTACAACAGTCTTTGCCCGCGATTCCGCTGACCGCGTTTTCCGCATTGTCCACCGCTTATACCAACGACGTTTCCGCTGAATACATTTACGCGCAACTCACCCTGGGTCTGGGGAATGCCGGAGATACCATTCTGGGGATATCCACTTCGGGAAATGCGGTGAATGTGGGGCATGCGCTAAAAGTCGCTAAAGGGAAGGGGATGAAGGTAATTGGACTTACCGGACAAAGTGGCGGTGCGATGAAACCTCTTTGCGATATCTGTATTTGTGTGCCGTCGACCGAGACGTTCCGGATTCAGGAATATCATTTACCGATTTACCATGTGCTTTGCCTGATGGTTGAGGATTATTTTTTTGGGAAGGAAGACGAACATTGAACATTGAACATCCAACATGGAACGTTGAAGGGGAGTTTGCATGAGAATGGCTGCATCAAAAATTTTGAGCTGGGATGAAGCGGAGAAGCTTCGAAAAGCCTGGAAAGCTTCCGGTGAAACGGTGGTGATGACCAACGGCACCTTTGATTTGTTGCATGCCGGACATGTGGGATATCTGCAATGGTCCCGTCAACAGGGGGACCGCCTGATTGTGGGGTTAAATACCGATGCTTCGATCCAGCGTATCAAAGGGGATAAGCGTCCTTTGGTTGCGGAGCCTCATCGGGCGGTGTTGCTTGCCGGGCTGGAATGCGTGGATGCGGTGGTGTTGTTTGACGAAGATGAACCCAAAGATTTGATTTCGCTGTTGCTCCCCGATATTTTGGTGAAGGCCAGTGATTGGAGTCACTATGTGAGCGGGGCCGACATCGTGGAGGGGAACGGAGGAGAGGTGCGCTTGGCTCCTATGTTGGACGGTGTCTCCACTTCCGCATTGCTGGATAAAATCTGTAGGACCTTCACGGGGAAACCTGCGGAATTGGATCCCCAGAAGCAGCGGCAGTCCTGAAGATGTATTTCCAGCTTGCATGCAAAAAGACAGAGGCGTAAAGTATTGCTTATGAAGATATCCATAGACCCAGATTTATGTACCGGTTGTGAAGACTGTACGGAAGCATGTCCGGCATTGTTTAAATTGGGACCTGATTGGATCGCCGAACCGGTCGTCGACGTTGTCCCGCCGGAACTCGAAGCGGAGGCGGTGAAAACCGCCGCCATCTGTCAATTTGAAGCAATTGAAATTCAAGAATAATACGGAGATCCCATGATTGCGATCGAAGGTTTTTTTATTCTGGTAGTAGTGGGACTGATTGTGGTGGCGCTGTTACAGCATTTTGATCACCGGCATGACCGCGGTGAAAAAGGGGATGCGGTAAAGACCAGTGAAGAAATCCAATCCCATCAACCCAAACACTGATTCCATAGATGGATTTTTTAGACATCTGGCTGAAGCCACTTGAGTTGGATCCGGTAATATTGCCCTGGGTGAAAAGCATCCTCACCGGATTGGTCCTCACCGTGGCTTGCGTGTTGGCCAATTTGGTGACCAAGCTGGTGATTCTCCGGTTGGTTCACAAAGCGGTAAAGAAAAGCCGGGTGGCCTGGGATAACCGTCTGATGGACCGGCATGTGTTTACCCGCTTGTCCCATCTGGTGCCGGGCGTGTTGCTGTATTACGGGGCCCTGGTATTTGAATCCGAAAGTTTTTCCGGATGGTTACAGCGCATGGCGGTGGCCTACATTTTATTTGGAATGGCCTGGTCGGTGCACGCACTGTTAAATGCCGGGCAGGATATTTACCGCGGCTTTTCTTTTAGTGCCTCCCGTCCGATCACAGGATATGTGCAAACCCTCCAGCTGTTGTTGTGGGCGGCCACCGCGGTGTTTGCGATTGCTTCCTTGTTAAACCGTTCTCCGGCCGGATTCTTAACCGGGATGGGCGCGCTCTCCGCGGTGCTGATGTTGGTGTTTAAAGATTCGATTACGGGGTTGGTAGCGGGAATTCAAATTACCGCAAATGATATGGTGCGGATCGGTGACTGGATTGAGATGCCTAAATACGGCGCGGACGGAGATGTAATTGATATCACTTTGCATACCGTGAAGGTGCAGAATTGGGACAAGACCATCAGTACCCTTCCCACCCACGCGCTGATTCAGGATTCATTTAAAAACTGGCGGGGGATGCAGGAATCGGGGGGACGCCGGATCAAGCGTTCATTGATGATCGACCTGCAATCGGTTAAATTTTGCGATGAAGATTTGTTGGAAAAAATGAAAGGGGTGGCGTCGCTGCAGACCTACTTGGATTCCCGTCTTAAAGAAGTGTCCGCGTGGAATGCGGAACATAAAATTGACGGGGCCTGCCCGCTTAACGGCCGGCGCTTGACCAATCTCGGGACTTTCCGTGCATATATCGAAGCTTACTTGCATGAACACCCTGCGATTCATCAGGAGGGATTGACCTTTCTGGTGCGGCAATTGGCACCCAGCGAAAAAGGGGTGGCGATTGAGATTTATGTATTCGTGAACGATATTCGCTGGGTGAAATACGAAGCCATCCAGGCAGACATTTTTGATCATCTGTTTGCGGCCATTGCCTGGTTCGATCTTGCGCTCTATCAGGCTCCGGCCGGGCGGGATGTGCAGGCCGCCATAAAAGAAAACGCCTCGACCGCATCACTGATTTCATAAAGCTCCGGGAAGAAACAGGTCACGATCCAAAAGCGCTTCGTAAACGCTTTTTGCATGTGTTTCCTGTGGGCGATCTTTCCGGGATCCATCAGATTGTTTCGAATGCAAAAATAAAATTGGCTTAGATAAATTCTATAAAAAATCCGAAATCTTCAAAATCCGGTGTATGCTGTAGCATGAGTGTCACCCCCACCGAAATTTTACCTTTGTTTCCTCTGCCGATGATGGTGTTACCGGGAGAGGTGGCAGGGTTACATATTTTTGAACCCCGATACCGGGAGATGATGACCCATTGCCAATTGTCTCCCAATCCGGAAGGGGACTTTGTCTTGCAATATCAGGAAGAAGAACGCTCGGCGGCCTTTGCCACGGCAGTCCGAATTGTAAAAGTTATCCATGAACATGAGGATGGGCGTTTGGATATTCTGGTCGAAGGCGTCCGCCGCGTGGAGGTGATGGATGTGTCGCAATACCATTTGTATAAATCCGCAAAATTCCATGAAGTCATGGATGAATCGGAAGATTGGGACAATGAACTCGCGAATACCGTTTACGCTCTTCACCGACAGTTGTTGGTTACGGTGACGGGGGATGAACCTCCGGATTCATTTTATCAGCAGGAAGGAGGCATCTCCTTTAAAGTGGCGGCCTGCAGCGGCATGAATTTCCGCAGCCGGGTCAAGTTGCTGAAGTCCACAGATGAAAATGAGCGATTAAAAAGGGTGCTTGATCATCTGAATGTGACCCTGCCATTGATCCGGGCCGTACTTCCTCAAATGCACAGTATCGCCGGCACCTTTACCCTGACCCAGGGCCTGGATAAGTTGTAGTCCATGCACTCCGTGCGTGGAAATGAAACAAGAGCCAAAGCAATGATTTCCGCACGCGGATTGTGGATCATATCACCCGCAGCTGTCCGCCCGGAAGCTCCCGGTTTTTGCGGAAAGAAGCGGGACTGACGCCCTGGATTTGTTTGAACACCCGGCTGAAGTGATAACGGTCGCAAAACCCTACAGTTTCGGCAATCCGTTCAATGGACGCGTCGTTGTGGTGAAGCCAATAACTGGCCTCGTGTACCCGCTCACGGTTGAGCCAGCTTTGGGGGGGAAGACCGGTTGACTGTTTAAACCAGCGGATAAAAGCATTGGGAGTCATCCCCAGGCTTTCCGCAATTTCCGGATTTGAAATTCCCGGCTGTAAATGTTGACGCATCAGGGTCTGTGCGCGCTCTAACCGGGTGCTGAGATTCCGTTCACGAAGGTTGAGTTCACTGCGTCCGAGGCATTGCTGTACCAGGGACAGCAGCAACAGGCTTTGACGGGAAGGATTGGTACTCGTGAGTACCTCATTCAGGTTTTCGGACAAACCCGGGCTCAGGGGGATGGAGAAAATTTTACGGGTTAAACGCCAGGAGGAAACCTGGGGTTCGATGATGAAATGGATAAAAAACTGAAGCAATTCCTGATCATTCCCGGATGAAAACGATGTGTTGGGAGGAATTAGATACAGATGGTCGTTTTGCAAAGGGATTTTTTTATCATCCGGTTTGATCCAGGCTCCCGGTCCTGAATGATGATACAAACGCCAATAAGGGGCGCGTAAATTTGCAAAACGCCAGTTTCCAGTGGGACGTTTCTGCGCAAACAGGATCCGGATATGGGGACTGTGAATATGGAATTCCTGTATGAGGCTATCTGAAGACATGATAGAATTATACACAAAGTTGCCTGTCGGGGCTATTCCTATTTTCTGTGGATCCGGGGTAGAATTCATATCTAGTTAACTTCCCAAGGAGAAATTTTATGTCTGTGATTCAATTGATTGCCAATGGTGACTTGCGCCTTTCCGCCAACCAAACCTGCTGGGCCGCCCAGGCGCAGATGGAAAAAGAATTGGGGGACGCGGTGGCTGCCGCCGGATTTGAACTCAAACGGGTACATCCCTATAAAGAGGATGAAAAACACGGGTTTATCGGATCACAAAAAGAGGGGATGGCAGTGTTCGCGGATGTGGATCCGACGCTTCCGATTATTGTGGCAGAAGCGGTGTGGCAGTATTCCCATCATATTTTACACGGATTGATTTCCCACAAAGCGCCCATCCTGACGGTGGCGAACTGGTCCGGCACCTGGCCGGGACTGGTGGGGATGTTGAATCTGAATGGTTCCCTGACCAAAGCCGGCGTGAGTTACAGTACTTTGTGGAGTGAAGACTTTTCTGCCGAGGCTTTTGTGACCGGGCTCAATACCTGGCTGAAAGAAGGTCAGGTCAGGCATGTGACAGATCATGTGAAACCCTTTGAGCCGGCTCTTGCGCCTTCCCATGCCCAAAGTGTCGCCAAAGACATTGCCGATGATTTCCGGCGTAAGAAATCCATTCTGGGTGTTTTCGACGAAGGGTGTATGGGCATGTACAATGCGATCATCCCGGATGAGCTCCTGTTTCAAACCGGCGTTTACAAAGAGCGGCTTTCCCAGTCCGCCCTCTACTATGCCAGCACCCAAGTGTCGGATGCGGAAGCGGAAGCGGTTTTCCAATGGTACCTCGACAAAGGCCTGACTTTTCATTTTGGTGAAGACGAAGAAACTGAATTGACCCAGGCGCAAGTGCTCCTCCAGTGCAAAATGTATGTGGCGGCGGTGCGGATTGCGGATGAGTACGGATGCGAAACCATCGGCATTCAATATCAGCAGGGACTCAAGGATTTGTTGCCGGCCTCCGACCTGGTGGAGGGAACCCTGAACTCCACTGAACGTCCGCCGGTTACCCGTGCGGACGGGACGGTGATTTGCGAAGGGGAACCGATTCCTCACTTTAACGAAGTGGATGAGTGTGCCGGATTGGACGGACTTTTCACCAACCGTGTGCACAAAGCTTTGGGACAACCGCAGGCCAACACCCTGCACGATTTGCGTTGGGGCGATTGGGATGCGAGTAAAACCACGGACGAATATGTCTGGGTTTTTCTGATTTCCGGTTCCGCCCCGGCGGATCACCATATCGGTGGATGGGCGGGATCCGATTCCCATCGTCAACCGTCGATGTATTTCCGCCTCGGTGGCGGCACATTGCGGGGGATCGCCAAGGTGGGTGAGATTGTTTGGAGCCGGGTATTTGTAGAAGACGGAAAACTCAAAATGGATTTGGGCCGGGCAAAAGTTATTGAGTTGCCGCAGGAAGAAACCGAACGCCGCTGGCAGGAAACCACCCCGCAGTGGCCGATTATGCATGCGGTCACCTACGGGGTGAGCCGCGATCAAATGATGGCCCGGCACAAGAGCAATCACATCCAGGTGGCCTATGCCCATTCAGCCGAAGAGGCGGATTTGGCGTTGTACACCAAAGCCGCACTGGCCGCGGAATTGGGACTCGAAGTTAGTCTCTGCGGCACCCGGGCGGATGGTGGATCTTTGTAAGCAATGAGCCGTAGTCCACGCTCTCCGAGCGTGGATATACTGAGGGCATGAAAGTTTGATTTCCACGCTCTCCGAGCGTGGACTACCCCTGTATGGTTTGATTCAGGTTGGAGGTCAGCAGCACACTTTGTTGGTAGGCAGGCAGGCCGAATTCCCGATTGGTGATGAGCCGGTGAAGGATGTTGACGGCGGTCGGACCTGCAGAGTTGTATGGCGGGTCGAATAAAAGAACGTTGGGCTGTGGGGCAGGTGAAGAGACCGAAAGCTGCACGGTGGGCAGCTTTCGGAACCGTGAAGCGATGGATGAGTCGAACAGGCCTTCGGGGGATGAAAGGACCAGGCTGTCGGGTTGGTTGATTTGCAACCAGTTGCTGAATGCTTCCGGTCGATCCTTCTTAACTTCGAAAAAGGGTTGGGGGAGTGCATCGCTTACGCCGTGGTATTGACTGAAAGCACTTTGAATAAGGGGGGTGCGCAGGAAGGGATTTCCGGTACGGTTCAGGATAAAGCCCGGACGTTGGCAGCCCTGTGCGCGAAGCCAGTCAATCCCGTTTCGAATATCGAGGAGAAAGTCGCGACCGACCACATGAATGCTGTGGTTGACCCAGGTATGACCCAACACGACCCAGGCGAAAGGCTCCCAAGGGAAGGGGAGTTCTTCATAGGCATTGTTGAAGGGGCCGAGGATCACGCCCCGAATTCCCCGGGCCTGCCAAATGGATGCCAATCGTTTGAGCTCCCGTTTGGTGGGTTTTTCAAAGTTGAAATACTCAATTTGGTAACCGCCCCGAGTGCCAAATTCTTCGGCGGAATCAAACAGCGGTTTCAGCCACTCCTTTTCAGCCCGGGGTTGGTCGGTGCACCAGGCCAGGGTTTCCCGATAGAAACTTCCGCGGCGCACCCGGGAGAGTCCGGCGGAAACCACGGGGTCCAGTTGATAGCCCTGGGTCTTCAATGCCTCGAGAATCCTCCGCGACGTTTCGGGTGCGACCCGCGGATCCTGATGGAGTGCGCGGGAGACGGTGGATGCGGAAACTCCTAATTGAGCCGCGATCTTACGCTGGGAGGGTGGCTTGCTCATGCAACTGTTGCATAGCATGCTGGGTTGTTTAATGCCAAGCATCATTCTATAAGGAACCACGAAATTTTATGACCGAAGACCTTCGGGCGATCCAGATGAATGTTGGAAGTGAAATGAAAGATATAAGCTCAATAAAATATGGTGTATGCGGTGTGGGACGCATTGGCGAACGGCACTGTCGTCACTTTGTGTCCGGCGGGGAAGATTATGCCTACGAATTGGTGGCGCTGTGTGATGCGGATCCGGATCGCCTGGCGGCCATGGCGGCAAAATTCGGCGGAAAATCTTATTGTGATTATGCGGATTTTCTGGGGGATGCGGAAATGGAATTGGTGATCATCGCCACCCGTTCGTTGGATCATGCGGTGAATGCCGCGCAGGCACTGGAAGCCGGGAAAAACGTTTTGCTGGAAAAACCGATTGGGGTGACAGCGGCGGATTTTCATTTGCTTCAACGGCTTGACCGGGAGTATCCCGGCAAACTCTTTTTTATGCACAACCTCCGGTTTCAGCCGGCGTTTATGAATCTGCAGGAAATTCTCTCCAGTGGGGTGCTGGGAAACATCAATGCGGCCAAGCTCTGCAAGCACCATCAGTTCATGCGCCGCAATGATTGGCAAATGCGCTTGGATTGCGGGGGTGGTCAACTCAGTGTGTGGGGGCCACATCTGATTGATCAGGGTTTGCAGATTCTGGATGCTCCGGTGCGTGGGGTATGGAGTGCGCTGCGGCGCATTCTCACTCCGGGTGACGGGGACGATCATGTGAAAATTATCCTGACGGGTACCAATGACAGAGTGGTCGAATTGGAGATCAGCAATTCCGTCGCTTTGCCGGGGCCCTACTGTGAGATCTATGGGGATCGCGGAACATTGGTTTGCGATCAGGAACAGAAGGTGATGCAGCTGAAATATTTGGATCCTGAATTTCGTTGGCCGGAGGCGCAGGCGGATGCGGGCAGTCCGGTGTCAAAGGGCTACATGGGAGCAGATCCGGTTCTTCCCTGGATCGAAGAGACGCGCAAGGTCACTCCGGAGACGAATCCCTGGGATCAGGTGGAAATTGAGATTGCGAAACATCTCTACCATACCCTTCGTATGGACATCCCGTTTCCGATCAAAAATACAGATGCTTTAGAAGTGCTTCGCATCACCGAAATGGTGAAGAAACAAAACCCTGAATTTGAGTGGGCCGGATGAAAAAATGGAAAGTAACCATCGCCCGGGATACCGCGGTCCGCAACTTAGGGCTCCATGGACTCCACGTCGCCTTTCGCGGATTGCCGGGGGTGGAAGTGGTTGGATTTTTTGATTCACGGGCCGACGATCTTGAAACCATTATGGCGGTGACGAAAGCGAAGCGCCACTACCGTGACTATGTTGAAATGCTCGATACCGAAAAACCGGATATCGTGGTGCTCTGCTCGCGCCATCCGAATGATCACTTTGCCCAGATCAAAGAAGCGGCTGCGCGGGGGATTCACATTTACTGCGAAAAGCCGATGACGGTAAGTTTGAAAGAGGCCGATGCCATTGTCGCCTTGGTGGAAAAAACCGGGATCAAATTTTGTATGGCCCATCCCTGCCGTTATGATGCCGGTTTTATGCAAATGAAGCGGATGATTGAAGCGGGTGAAATTGGAAAGCCGCTGACGATTTACGGCCGGGGGAAAAGTGATCACCGTGGCGGTGGCGAGGACATGATGGTTTTGGGCACGCATATCTTTGATCTGCAGACCTGGTTCTTTGGCGAACCCACATCGGTTTGGGCGGAGGTTTTGTCTGGGGATGAAGCGATTAAAGAGGGGGCACTCTGTGAAACGGTGGAGCCCATTGGTCCGACTGCCGGTGATGATATCTTTGCATCTTTCCGGTTTCCAAACGGGGTTCGGGGTTTATTCGAAAGCCGCCGCGGTCTGGTGAAGGGTCCCCAGGAGGAAAGGACGCGGATGGGTATCGCTGTCATCGGAACCCAAGGCACACTTTCGTTGCGATTCGATGACAGCGCAGACGCGACGCTCAAGCAGAGTAACCTCAGAACCCCACCGGATGACAACGCCGATTTCGAAGAGGTGAAAGTGGCCGATGCCCACGTGATTCCGGGAGCGGAACCTTTGGATTTTTCCTTACGGGGGGTGCAGACCCCGCCGGCCTCCATGTTCCTCTGGAGCAACCGCTATGCCGCCTGGGATCTGATACAATCTATCGAAGAAGATCGTCAACCGCTCTCAAACATGCACAATGCGCGTTTGGCCCTGGAAATGATTTACGGGATCTACACCTCACAACTTTCGGAAAGCCTTGTCCGCTTTCCCCTCAAAAATCACGAACACCCTTTAGGGAAATAAATCATATGAAAGCGATTCTTATTAACGAACAAAATGACCTCGTCTGGAGTGAAGTCCCGGATCCCGTCCGCAAGCATGGAGAAATCATTATCGACATTCGGGCGGCAGCGCTGAACCGTGCCGACTTGATGCAGCGTGCCGGCAACTATCCGCCGCCTCCTGAATGGCCCGACTGGATGGGATTGGAAGTATCCGGGCTGGTCTCCGAAACCCAGCCGGGAAGTCGTTGGCAGGTAGGGGACAAAGTTTGTGCGCTGTTGGGTGGCGGAGGCTATGCCGAGAAAGTGGCGGTACCTGCAGACATGGTAATGTCGATTCCGGAAGGTCTCTCCTTTGAGGAAGCGGCCGCAATTCCGGAAGCGTTCGCGACCAGTTACTTAAATCTCTGCATTGAAGGCGGCATGACGAAAGGCGACACGGTATTTATCCAGGCCGGCGCCAGTGGATTGGGCATGGCCGCGATCCAATTGGCCAAGAGTTATGGCGCCAAAGTCGTGACCACTGTCAGTACCGATGAAAAAGCAGCCTTTGTGAAAAACCTCGGTGCGGACGTGATCATCAACCGCAAAAAAGAAGACATTGCCACCGTTTTGGCTGATCACCCGGTCGATGTGGCCATGGACTGCGTGGCGGGTAAAAATTTGGGACCCTGCCTCAAAACCATGGCGCGGGGCGGACGCTGGATTGTGATCGCAACCCTCGGCGGTGCGGGCAGTGATTTGGATATGCTCGATTTCTTTAAACGCGGAGTGAAACTGATTGGCAGTACCTTGCGCAGTCGGACCAGCGAAATGAAAGCTGAAATTCTGGGTGGACTTGAAAAAGATTTATGGGCGGCCTTCTCTTCGGGTGCGCTTCAACCCATCTTGTACGCCACCCTTCCCGTACAGCGGGCGGAGGACGCCCACGCCATCCTGCAGGCGGATGAGAATCTCGGCAAGGTTGTACTCACAGTCGAGCAAGCGTAAGGTTTGGGCGTTTGACACAAGAGTGCTGACCGTGTAGCATGTTCAGTACTTAAAATAACTTTCACTAGTGCAAAGGACCGAAAAATGAAAAAGATACTAACGATTGCCAGCTACCTTATTGGATTCGGGGCCTTGTCCCTGCAAGCAGACCTTTTGATTTACGAGGGTTTCAATTATAGCGGGGTTCGGTCCGATGGTGATTCCATGGATAATGTTACTTCCAACGCAACGGGGTTGACCGGAAGCTACAACTTGCTCCATTCAACGGGTGCATCTATCACCTTCAAGACGACCGGATTAAGCTTTGGTTCGAATTTCCTGTCGACTTCCGATGGCGGGATATACTTGGATGGGGGTACTACTTACTCTGTGCTCGAAATGTCACTTAATACTCCCTACGATTCACCTACAACTTATCAGGGCACGATCTATAGTAGCTACTTGGGTAAGGTAACTTCGATGGCAGGTGACGAGGGGCTGTTTACCAGCCGTGTGGCTAACGAAAGTGGTGCAAGCTATACCCGACGATTTAACTCCGAATTGGATGGGCGTAGCGACTCAGGACCTGCCGTGGGCTATGGGGAAGATACGACGGCTGCATCTAGCGGGGCGTTGACTCTTGATGAAACCTACTTGGTTCTTGCCCGTTTTACGCATGTGGGTGAAACAGATGCTGAGTTAGGGGGCGAGACACGTACCGCAGACCAATTCGTTTTTACGCTTTCGGCATATGAAAATTGGCTCGCGGCAGGTGGGGTAGAGGGGGATCTCGGGACCTATGCCTCATTTACGGCCTCGGATACAAATACGATATATGAAAAACACTTCCACAATGGTTACCAGGTTGAAATAGGTATTGCCCCTCTTGGAGGTAGTGGAAATGAAACAGCCTATTTTGACGAACTACGCTACGGCACGACCCTTGCCGATGTGGTTTCCGTTGTTCCTGAACCTTCTTCCTTCCTGCTGATGGCGGGGGGAATGCTCCTGGTGGGTTTTGGGGCTTTTAAACGCCGGCATTCGTAGTGAAACAAGGGTAAGGTTTTGGCGCTTGACGCAAAAGTGCTGACCATGTAGCATGGTCATCATTTAAAATTATTTTTACTAGTGCAAAGGATCGAAAAATGAAAAAGATACTAACGACTGCTAGCTACCTTATTGGATTCGGGGCCTTGTCCCTGCAAGCCTCGCTTCTGGTTTATGAAGGTAACAACTATGGTGGGGTTGATTTGAATTCCATGGCCGGTATCACGACCAATGCAACAGGATTGACTGGAGACTATTCCCAGACTTTCGCTAGTGGAGGCCTCACTCGATACAAAGAAGCTGGATTGTCCTTTGGTTCTAATTTTCTATCGACCTCCGGCGGCAAGGTTCTCATGTATGCTCCAAGTGGTTATGTGACTCTTAACATCAATCTTGATGTCAGTGCGGTCAGCGGTACACTCTATAGCAGTTACCTGGGGCAGATGACCTCGATAGTTTCAAATGGTTTATTTGCCCAACGGGTGGAAAAAATCAGTGATGGAGTCCAAAGTTTTGTTTCTGAATTAGATGGGCGAAATGTTACTTCAGGGCCGGCGGTGGCATACGGCAATGTTACCTCGACTACAGTGGACGGACCTATCGTTGCAGATGAGACTTATTTGGTGCTCGCCCGCTTCACCAATGTGGGTGGTGTCAGTGGTGGTGTAGCCGATCAGTTTGTGTTTAACCTCGATGACTATGATAGTTGGTTTACGGCTGGCGCAGAGGAGGGGAATCTTGGGACATATGCCACATTTACAGCCTCTAATTCGTTGGGGACTCAGAGAGATTTTAGTAGTTTATCTAAGATCCAATACAGTACTTCTCCATTGGGCGGAGGACAAGAATCAGGTTATATTGACGAACTACGCTACGGCACGACCCTTGCCGACGTGGTTGCGGTGCCAGAACCTTCTTCTTTACTGTTGATGGCGGGGGGAATGCTCTTGGTTGGTTTTGGGGCCATTAGAGGTCGCAGTAACCGCGCTTAAATAGAAGCTTGTTGATCAAATAACGAGGGGAGAATCCACCGGATTCTTCCCTCGTTTTCTATTTGAGGATCCTATCGGCTTGGCGGTGTTAAGCAAGTTACAGTTCTGGATCCATTTACATATATCAAAAACATGATCAGGCAAAATTTCCAATGAATAGAGATGTGGCCGGGGGTGCCGTTCCCTGGGGCGGCGTCATGCTTCCTTGCCCCGGGCGACGGTGAAAGCACCGCTAAATGGGGAGCGTTGTGCTGCAATGAGGAAATCTTTTGACGATGAGTTTTTACGAAGCGATATGTTAATGGCTTCGTTAGATTTTTTATTAAAAATTCTGTAGTTCCCAAAAGAATCCGGAAAACTTACCGCAACTTTTGTAAGCGTGCTTGTAAGCGGGCGATGCCCAGCTTGCGGTCACTGCGGTACCAACCTTTCCAGGATCCGGCTTCTCCGTCTTTGAAGGCTGCCAGGCTGATGGAAAGGGCATCGGAAGCGGCCGCATAATTTGGAGGAATTGCTGAGACATGCTTCAGGCAGGTGTAGAGCCCGAGCAGGATGCCGGTTTGGGCGAGCAGATTGGTGGAGTAGAAGCTCTGCCACCGTTGAGGCGGGGTGTAGGACTTCAGGGATTGATGTAGTTGTTCCAAACGGGGAATGGCTTCTGTCAGTTGATCCCGGTATTGAAAAAACGCTTCGGCCATGGATCCGGTTACAGGCAGGTTCATTTCTGCGTGCCGGATAAAACTATCGATATAAATGCGGGCGCTTCCGTCGTAAAAGTTCCAGCCGGGTTCCATTTCCGGCATGGCGGAAAAGAAGGACTGATAAAAGTGATCCCATTCAGGCGGCGCCCAGTGAGGGGGAAATTTATTTTTCTCGATGGGTCGGGGTGTCCACATTTGCTCCATCCAAACGCTGATGCCTAACAGGTGTTCGCGAATGTTGCTGACGTTGAGAATCGCATAGTCGGTGTCGCCCCGGTCGGCAACCTCTCTGGCCACCCGTGCGGGTTTGTCAGGGTGGGGTCCCTGGGCCAGGTGGGGGCCCATCGGCCAAACTGCAACGTGGTAATAGACGCCGTATTTATGTTTCGGGTTCCGCGGCAGGGTTTTGAAATCTTCCTGCATTTCCTGGGTGCGGCCATGGTCGGCAAATACACAGATGACGGAATCCGGTAAGTGGAGATCACCGGAGCGGATGAGTTCGACCCCTTCCTGCCAAAGGGTCATGGTCGACGGGGGTTCGGATCGGGAATCCACATCCGCAATGATGTGCAGCTGTTCTGTCAGGGCGTTGGAATAGAGAGAGGCGGCCGCTTCGCGCGCTTCGGGATCGTGATCCCACAATGGACGGTCTCCGCGACCGCGAAGTCCCACTTGCCAGATGACCCGGTCGCCGGCAACTTCGGCCCAGCGTTCTGCATAGGCTTGCCAACAGGCACGCATCGATTCCGGATCCTGTCGATAGGAGAAGGGGGGATTTTTCCCGTTTCCGTTTTCGGCCCACCAGGTTTCGTAGGCAAAGTGGCAGACCCCCAAAGGTTCCACATGGTGTTGTGAAACATGCAGTCCCCGCCGAACTGCCGCCCGGACCATATCGGCTTCAGGTTCATTCATGATGTCGAGGAAGGAGGAGGGGATGATCAGATTAGCCCGCATGCGCAATGCAGTTTCGAAAACCTTTTCCATCAGGGAGGCCGGGGGCACCGCGGTATAATAGGTGAGCAGACGGGAGTCGTAGTTCTCGGGAAGTTCGTCGGAAAGGGTTTCCGCATGTTTGCGTCCCGGCCAGTTCATAAACCGGGCGCCCGCAGGTTCTTTCCAGCCGGCCAACAAATCTTCATCGTTGAGAAACCATCCGCGTATACGGAAAGTCGGAGGGACGGATTCGATGCGCCCCCGGGGCAAGGTCAATTGTTCGAGAGGTTCGGGGGTGAGATCTTTCCAAAATCCGCAGGGATCCACGCCGAGGAAGCGGTGGGAGAATTCATACAGACCGTAGATCACACCCAGTTCGTCACCGCCGGAAATTTCGACCCGCTCTCCGATGTCGATGCGGAAGATTTCGGAAGGCAGACTTGGATCAAGTGCGGCCGAAAGGAGCCCGGGCTTGTCCGTGAGTTCAGGGCAAACGCCCAGCACGCTTTCGATATCCCGCGCCACATCCACCATCGCCGCCCGGATCCCGGGAGTGGAATGGACAAGGGTGAGGGTGAAGGATCCTGGATGGAGGATTAACTTTGCCACGTCTATGCAAAAGTACTCAGCGGCGGCGCCGGAACAAGCCCAATGCCGCCAAGGCAGTCAGCATCAAAGCCAGCGAGCCGGGTTCGGGGATCACCAGCAATTCGCTTTGAGCAAGCAATCCGGATGAAAACCGCACTTCATCCACCACCCCATCGAAATCGTTGCCGTCTCCGCTGACCTGATTTCCGATTCTGAATTGAGCGTCACTGTTGTGTATGGAAGTCAAACTGTGAGCCGCACTTGAGGTCAACAATGATCCACCATCCGTCAAATTTTGAAGATAGAACGTAATGCCACTGGCTGAGGTATCCGTCATATTCACCACTACCGCGGCGAAGTAATCTTTGTCTTCGCTGATGGTCCAGGGGGAATCGACCACTTCGGTTTTGCCGGTTCCGGTTTGACCATTATTACTGAATGCCACTTGCAAAAGTTTAGTATCTCTATTGATACCCAGGAACCAGCCCCGGTCGTTAATGCCGGAATTGAAATGAGAGACGATGATGCTCGAACTCGCATCTGAAATGTCGTCCGCATTAAAATAAAGTTCCAGGGAAAACGCTGACTGTGTCCAATCATCACTATCAGGCGCACTCAGGAAATTATTCCCGGCGAGATTCGCCATGTTGGTATTGCTCGCTGAGGTTTGCGGCACCGGATTCGTGAAGGTTGAGCCATTCCCCGACCCGGGGATCCCGGTCTGCGCTGCAGAAGATGCGCTCAGATTATGACCGGTGCCGCTGTAATCATCGAGCCAGTCATTGTTGATCCCGGCTGTCGATGAACCTGCACCTTCAAAGCGCCAATAGCCGATGGTGGCGGCTTGAGCGTTAGAGAGAAGGAGAGCCAGTCCGGTGAGACCGAGTAACAAGGCCGTATATGGAGATGATTTTGTAGTATTCATGGTCTGATGATAGCATTTACGCTAGGTGATGTATATCGTCTAAAAATGATGATTATAATCTAAAGTTGATCTTATTGCCTGGTTGATTCCAAAACCCGGAGGGCCGGCGTCCCGCCGTCCAGCCTGCTGGAGAAGTTGCGACTTAGCGGATTCGGCCTCGGCCCCGCAGGCCGAAGACCAGCGCGAGGCCCGCAAAGGCGAAGAGCGACAGGGTAGAGGCTTCGGGAATGGCGATCAGCAGTTCCGACTGGCTTAGTACGGTATCCGATAGTTTCACTTCATCCAAATTTCCATAGAATGCCCTGGCAATATCTGTATTATATCCCCCCACGTGAATATCGATACCTGAATAGTTCAGGCTGTCGATCGTGTGGTCAAAGCTTGCGGTCTGCATTGCGGTTTCGTTGGTCAGATCTTGCAAGTAAATTGACAAACCATCCGTTTTATTAGATCCATCAAAAGATACTGCGATATAGTAATCCGTATTGTTGGTTACATCGAATCCAGTATCCTGTGTATAATCCGTAGTGGTTCCGTCTTCACTTAATGCGACAATAATACTGGCCCCGGTAATTCGGATAGACCATGCCCTATCGCTTCCTGCTCCCCATTGGGAGCCCAGATACATGTGGGTCGCATTTCCCGTTTTAGTAAAGTAGCTTTCATAAGTGAAACTATCTAATTCAACACCGGTTGAGTCTGTATAAAAATAGCCAGGTCTCAGTGCCGTGTTAGGTTGGGTGTAGGCCATACCGGTGTTTGAGAGTCCGTTCTGGGGGACGACAGAAGGAAAGTCAGATCCGTCACCCGCTCCTGGGATCGCGGTGTAAACGGGCGTTTGATCGGCAAGGGTTGGGGAGGAAGTGGAGGCCGTGGATAAGGTACGATCATTTCCACTGGAATCTGCCAGCCAATTGTCGCTCTCAAAACGCCAATAGCCGATGGTGGCGGCTTGGGCGGTGGAAAGAAAGAGAGTCAGTCCGGCGAGGGCAAGCAACCAGGTGCTGCAAGAAGAGGATGTTGTAGTATTCATGACCCGTTTATAGCATTTAGGTTACATCATGTACATCGTCTGAAAATAATGCCAATCAACTGAAATTGATATTCAGGTCGAATCCCGGCTCTGGAAGACACTGGGATGAAAGGATTCATGTTCCCGGGCGGTTAAACGGTAGGAGAGGGGACTTTGCCCGGTATCCTTTTTCAAATGGCGTCCCAGCAGGGTCGAGGAGGAAAATCCGTTTCGGGCCGCGATTTGAAACACGGGAAGATCGGTGGTGACCAGCTCTTCTTTCGCATGCTCCAGACGGATTGTATAGAGATATGCGATAACCGAGGTCCCGAAATGACGGTTAAACAGGCGTTCTAAATGTTCGCCACTTAATTGCACCGACCAGGCAATCTGTCCAAGGGTCAACTTCTGTCGATAGCGTTGCAGAATGAATTGCCGGGCATGTTCGGCGGCTCCCTTTCCCCGTTCCATCTGACGGAGGGGCGTGTCCTCAACCGGAGAAGGGTTGATGGCGATCACGCTTGAGGTCAGAGCCAAGGCCAGTCCACCGATCATTCCCGAATGGTTTCTGTTCCGGTTTTGCGCTTCCTCCCGGATAAATTTCACCAGTTCTTTTTCGCGGGGTTGACGGAGGGTATCCGGATAATAATGAAACGCACTCAGCTTGTCTTCCAAGTCCGCATAGAAATGTGAGGCGGGAGATGCATTTGATTTTTGAGAGGTGTGTAACGATGCAATGGCCTCCAGATCAAAACGAATTTGCAAGGTATGAAGTGAAGCATCCTGTTCCGGATCGGTGCTGTAATATTCGAGGTGATGGGGATTTAAATAGGAGATGGCGTCCCCTTCGTTCAGCGGCTGTACGATCCCCTCCGGCAACCTGAGTTCCACGCCGCCTTTCAAAAAAAAGATGATGCGGGGGCGAATGCCCCCTCCGACCTGTACCCGCTCTCCTGCCGGCACGGTAGTGATGAACTCCACCACCTGGGTGATGGGGGGAAGCAGGGAGGATCTTCTGAAGATGGTTCTGGCCATAAGGATCGCGTCGTGGGGAAAACAGATCTAAGCGGATATGAAGAGCGTAGACGATCCTAAAACGCTTTTCATCACAGGCAAGGATTTATTTTAAACCACCCGCTACGCTGGAGGGCAGGGAGGAGGCACGGAGCCAACCAGTGGTGGCATGGTTCGCCTGCCCGAAAGCCGCCCCGGCGGCCAGGGGCGAGCCCCATAACTCACCCCGGTTAGCCGAACCCATGCCAGTGATTTTTCAGAAGAAACCCTCTTGGATCCTCTCGGAAGGAGATGCCGCAAACGGGGGGCTTTTCCGGGGCTCGTGGCATTCCTTCCAACCTGCTGGCTCCGTGCCCTCCAGCGTAGCGGGTGGTTCTACTCTGATCCTGTTTCCCTCATTAGGATATCTGCGCGCCCCAACGCTTGCTTTAAAAGGAATTTAAAAAGGACTTTCTCACGGCATCGCAACCCTCTTTCTTCCAAATCGGCACCCCGAAGCGGGTGCATTCATCGTAGCCTGGGGCAAGGAAGCATGACGCCGCCCAATGGAACAGACCCCCGTCCGCATTTTCGCAGTCTGAAGGACTGCCTCAGCTTTCCACAACCCCTGGGTGAGCGACTCCTTCAGAGTCGATACAAATCCATTGTGCTTTTCCCATGGCGGGTCACTGCGCTCCCAGCCATGGGCTACGGTAACCGCATCCCTTCAGGATGAAAAATGCAGAAGGCGCTTCATTTTTGCGATAAAGTGTTCTGTGACGGCATCCGCAAAAACCTTGTCGTTCCCTTTGAAATATAGGGAATGTCCTGCTGGTGATGAGCTAAATGAAGTTTAGCGGCGCCGGCGAATGGATATCGCCACCATTCCCAGGCCGGCAACCAGTACCAGCATCAGAGAACCCGGTTCAGGAATCGCAACTCCTGGATTGTTGTAGATCTGTGAAATTTCACCCGCGGTCAGCGCTGAGTCGTAGATTTGTACGTCATCAATCTTTCCGTTAAATCCACGGTTATCCGTTGAACTGTTTCCGATCCTCAGTTCAGATGACGAAGTGTTGAAGGGGTTTCCTGCTTGGCCCTTATTCCCGTCTACACTGTTCATTAAAGTGCCGTTGATGTATGCTGAAAAGCCGGTTCCATCCACGGTGTCGAAATCAAGTGTTGTCCCATCATACACAAATGCCACATGATACCATGTTCCCGTCACAATATCTGATCCATTATTGTAGCCTACATTCCCTCCACCGTAGCGCAGAGCGATGGTGTTCCCAACCCCTGCCTCCGTACCCAGATCCTCTACCGTTATAATAAACTGTCTTCGGCTACTACCCGCACCAAATCCCAGCACGGCCATTTCGGGGGAAATGCTGTCAGCATTAAACCAAAGAGCAACCGTCCGGGCGTTATTCCCTATAACGTCCTCAGTGGCACTGGAAGGGCCCAAGATCAGGTCCGAGTTATTTGCAATTCCATTTCCCGCCTGAATCGCGGTACCAGCCACCCCTGTTACCCCAAAAGTCTGTCCGCTGTTCGTGGCATTGTTCCCTCCCCCTGAAGAATCCAAAACCGTGGTCGCCGGTTCCGAATCGTCAAGTGTATAATGAGCAACCAGCGCCGCGGGGGCGGTAGATGCAAATAAGGTCAAAGCGAGAAAGTAGACAGTATTTTTTGTGAAGGTGTTCATAAGGGTTCTCCTTTTGGATTCTTTCCGTGAAGCAACCGCAAAGGGTGTAGCGCACTGGAAAGTGAATTCTTGTATATAATGGTATTATCGTTGATTGTTTAATTTCAGGCTATAGGTGATTCCGTCAATTCCATGTGTTATTCCTTCAGATGACGAAGCGTCCGGCCCTCATGCCAGTAGCCCCGGGTGCTGAGCACATATCTCGCAGCGGGTGCGGGCAGCCCTACTTCATTTTTATGGAGCATGCTTTGCATAAAATCCACCGCCCGCCGGCCGAGACGTTGCCGTTCCAATACGTAGGTTGCCAGATTCGAAGTGCTCTTCTCTTTGGCCGAAGTTCCCAGGCCCGCCACCCCCAGATCTTCCGGAATTTGTATGCCGGCGTTGCTCAGGAACTCCACAATGCCTGGGTCATCGATCATAATCGCATCAAAATGATGAAGCTTTAACCAGGGCAGCAATCGTGAAAACTCTCCTTTCCCATAGAGCAACGGTACTTGCAGGTCCTGTCCGTCGAGGACGCGTTGTTTGAGGTAAGAGGCAAAGAACAGATGACGGTTTCTTTTTTCGGACGATTCAATATTACAGTATCCAATATTTTGATAGCCATGCGCCCGCAGCTGTTTGTAGGTCGTGCTGATGGCATGATCGTGATCCCCGTGCACATAATGAAGCCCCAAAGGTTCCGCATTTTCGCCAATCCCCACCGCACAGAATTTTCCCCAGGGGAAAGCGCTGATCTGCCAGGGGAGGGCGGTGACGATTACTCCGCGGATCCCCCGGTTGAAAAGGGTTTTACCCAGTTGGACCTGCTCTTTTTTACTTTCACCGACTTGAAAAATTTCCGCGTCAAAGCCCAGTTCTTTGCTTCGGGTCTGAATGCCCAGGATCTGTTCCTGAATATGGGCTGGAAGACTTTCGACTTGTTGCGATGCACAAAGGACCGCCAACTTCTCTAACCGGTATACCGGATTCACCGAGGTTCGGTATGCCGTCAGCGCGGTCATCGCGGGATCGGGGCGATAGCCCATTTCCTCTGCCAAGGCCTGAATCCGCTCCGTGGTTGCCTTGCTGATCTGCGGATCATTGCGCAAAGCACGCGAAACCGTGGGATGAGACACCCCGGCGCGCTTGGCAATATCTTTGATGGTGACTTTCATAATGAATAAACCACGGAGGGCACGGAGGAGTCACGGAGCCAGCATGTTGGAAGGAATGCCGCGAGCCCCGGAATATTCCCCTGTTTGCGGCATCTCCTTCCGATAGGGACCAGGAAAATCTCTTTCGGAAAACCATCGGTATGGGTTCGGCAAATCGGGGTGAGTTTCGGGGCTCGCCCCTGGCCGCCGGGGCGGCTTTCGGGCAGGCGAACCATGCCGCCACTGGCAGGCTCCGTGACTCCTCCGTGACCTCCGTGGTTTAACATCTTTTCATACCTCAATACTTTCTCCAGCCCAGTTCATTGATAGTAAATTCAGGTTCGAGTTGCGGGCAGTCGCCCTCATGATGTCTGAGCTCACCCGCCTCATCAAAAATCATCTCATCGCCGTTCTCCCGGCACCAGGCTTTCAATTGCGTGCGAAAGGTCTCGATCACTTCAGGATGTGCATCCACCAGGTTACGGAGTTCGTAGTCCTGTCCTTCCACCCGGTAAAGCTCTTCGGTGGCCCCGCTTTCATGGTAGATATATTTCCATTCCGGCGTGCGGATCATATACTTTTGCAGGGGCGTATCGAAACATTGGGAGACGATAAATTCCCGTCCCGCAGATGCGGCGTTTTTCACCACCGGGGTCAGGTTTTCACCATCCATTCCTGGAGGAATCGATATCCCGGACAGTCCGCACAGGGTGGGGAAAAGGTCGTGAAGGCCTACCAACTGATTTCGTTTTCCTGTCACGGCACCTGATTTCGGGGCGTGAAGGATCAGCGGCACTTTGACCGAACTATCCATCAGGCTGGATTTAAAAAAGCGTCCGAAATCGCCCAATAAATCTCCATGGTCGGCGGTGTAGATCACAATGGTATTTTGGAGCAGCCCTTTTTCTTCCAGATGGGTCAGGATGCGGCCAATCATTTCATCCTGAAAGTTTACCAGTCCTCCATAGCGGGCGCGGGCGCACTGAATCATTTCGGGAGAAAAACGATCCCAGCCAAAACGCTTGTCGCGGATACGGACTTCCGGATCGCGGTCGTCCATAAGGTCGGGCTGATCACTGCCCAGGGGCGCAGGCAGGGAGCGGGGATCGATCAACCGATCGTAGGGCGCGGGTGGATCGTAGGGAGGATGGGGTTTGGTGAAGGAGCTCCATAGGAACAGGGGTTGATCAGGATGCTGTTCCTGATGACGGTCGATGGCTGCAATGGAGCGGGTGGCCACCCAGGCTTCTTCGTGAAATTCCGCGGGGAAGGGGACGGTGCCCGGATGAATGTCGTTGTTGCCAATCCCGTGCGAGCGTTCGTAGCCTTCCCAGCCCTGATCCGCCAGGAAGTCCCGATATTCTTCCAGTCCGCGTTGTTTGCCGTCCGGATCAAAGGAATTCAAAATACGGCCTTCTTCGCACAACTCGGCGTATTGAAACCCGTGTAGGGTCCGGGCTTCCCCGGGCGGCATGTAAGGCAGATAATGCAACTTGCCAATGGCAGTGGTCTGATATCCGTGATCAGAAAAATGCTGGGCCAGACGGGGCATCTCCGGTTTGAGGCGGCCCCGGTTGTCTTTGGTACCGGTACATTTGTGCGGATAACAACCGGAAGTGATGGAGGCCCGCGAAGGCACGCAGATCGGATTCAGGGCATGACAATTACAAAAGCTCACGCCTTGCTCAGCCAGGCGATCCAAATGAGGAGTAGGCACGTGAGGATACAGAGGCGCAGAACGCAGTCCGTCATCGGTGGCTTCAATCAAATCAGAACGCATATGGTCCCCGGTGATCAATAAAATATTTGGAGCAGTCATAAGAATTCCTTCTATAACACAAGACTGTAAAGCCCCATCGACCTTTTGACGAGCATGTATCGCACACGTGTGCGTGCTGGGCCGTTGTACTCTTCATTTATAATCTTTATCTTTTATAATCTATATATTAGTAAATATTCACACAGGACATTCTTCCCATCACTGCTCAAGGAACCCATTCCATGAAAATGAAGACCCTCTTTTTTCCCATCATTACGATTTTTGCACTCGGCTATGCAACCGGTGTTCGCGGAGCGCTGATCGTCTATCACGAATTTGAATCAGAGACGGCAGGGGTTTTTACCGATACCGCTGGAAGCTTTGACGGTACCTCTGAGCCGTCCGCAGGACTCCTCGATACCGGCACCAAAAAAATCGGAAGTGGTTCCGCTTCACTTAATGGGAGCGCCCACATCGACCTGGGAAACACCGACAGTTCTCTCACAGGGATTTCCGGATTTACCCTGTCGACCTGGATCCGACCAACGAATACATCATCCGGCGATCGGACTATTTTTGGAAATACGGATACGAATAAAGCCAGTGTGATACTCAGAATGGATGGAAGCGAATTGGAGTTGGGTATGTTTACGGGCGGAAATTGGAACGGGAGTCCCAATGTTAATAAAACCTCTGGTGCAGGGCTTGCCGCAAACACATGGACCCATATTGCATTGGTTTGGGATGGAGATTATGCCACGATTTACACGGACGGTACGTTCGAAAAATCGTTCAATATGGCAAACGGCACCCTTGATCGTCAAGGGGTAGCACCGGCCCCATCTGCAGCCATCGGAGCGTTTAATGGAGATGGGGCCCAATACTTTATTGGCCATATTGATGATTTTGCCATTTGGGATGAGGCGCTCACCTCAACGCAGATCATGGGATTGGCGAATGAAACGCTTACCCCTTCGGTGATCCCTGAACCCTCCACCGCCCTCTTGGTGGTTGGCGGATTATTCGCATCCTTGCTTTTCTCACGGAAACGCACTAGCAAGTAAGACCCCGAGTTTCGACAGACGCAACGCTTTCAGCGTAGATTTTTACCTTTAAGAAATCCCGGGGTAGCTTCGTCCCTCAGCAACCCCGGGCTGAAAGGCGCAACGCTTTTGGCGTAGCATGAGAGTTGGGTTGCGATTTCTCGTGAAAGGTCATTCACCTGGTACACTGTAAAGCTTGTGTTTGCAATGTCCAGTGATTGCAATGATCCATTGCCCAGGTACATGATGCCTTTGGTGTCAAAACCCGAGTTACGCCAACGGCGTTACGTCCTTCAGCCCAGGGTTGATCCGACGCAGGAGGATCTACCCTGGGTCCCAACCCCAAAAACAACATCTACGCCAACGGCGTTGCGCCTGCCATTCATCCAAACCCCCAACAGACGCAACGCTTTTGGCGTAGAACACACGGTGTGGCATATTCCCAGGGTAGGTTCGTGCCCTGTGGCCGCTGAGGCGTCCTTCCCTGACCGTCGCGAGCGACAGCTCGGGCAGGCGGGCAGACTCACCACCCCCGGGCTGAAAGGCGTAACGCTTTTGGCGTAGCAGGGGGTTCGAAACCATAATTCATGTAAGTACCCCTTATCACCTCCAAGTTCAGTCTCAGCCGGGCGGAATCGGAATCAGCATCGAAAACAAAACCATCCCCTCCTCCCAAGATACGCCAACGGCGTTACGTCATTCAGCCCAGGGTTGATCCGACGCAGGAAGATCTACCCTGGGTCCCAACCCCAAAAACATCATCTACGCCAACGGCGTTACGCCTGCCATTCATCCAAACTCCAACAGGCTCCGCGCACATGTGTGCGGAACAGACGCATTGCTATCGATTACATATTTTCCTAAACTGAAAAAACAAAGAAAGTATGAACCTATAATCAGGAATACGCCATGAACATATCTGCCCCCGTCATCAAAAAATGCATCTTGATCCCCCTCATCGCCTTGAGCGCTTCCATGAGTTCGGCGGCCCTGATCATCTATCACGAATTTGAAACAGAAACGGCAGGCGTTTTCACTGATACCGCAGGGAACTATGATGGCACTGGGGGTCAACTCGATACCGTCACCACAAAAATAGGTAGCGGTTCGGGTTCATTTGGTGGAGACGCAGATCAAATCGACTTGGGGGTCACTGATAGCGATCTTACGGGGATATCCGGTTTCACGCTGTCTACCTGGATTCGCCCAACAAGTATCGCTTCCGGTCGACGGTATATCTTTGGCAATACGGAAGAAAACAAAGCCAGTATTATGTTCATGATAGACGGTAGCGAACTGACACTTGGCTTATATTCAGGAGGTACATGGAATGGGAATCCCGATAACAATAACAGCCCTGGTGCTGGAATCGCTGCCAATACATGGACGCACGTTGCCTTGGTTTGGGATGGGGACTACGCTACATTCTATGTGGACGGGGCGACCCAGGCGGGTTGGACACATAATTTGGCCGATGGAACCATAGATCGACAAGGGAATGCCCCCACGCCAACGGCTGTGATCGGTGCAAATCATGTTTCTGGTAGTTCCTTTCTTGGCAACATCGACGACTTTGCCATTTGGGATGAAGCGCTCACCTCAACCCAGATCGAGGGCCTGGCCGACGAGAGCCTTACCCCCTTGACCGTGATCCCTGAACCCTCCGCCATTTTCCTGGCCCTGGGAGGCCTCCTGACCACGCTGCTCTTTTCGCGCCGACGGTCTTGTAAATAAGAACCCGAAGTGATTGAACTGCCGGATGCAAGCCCTTCCCACGCTCCATCATTCATTCGAAGCAGCTTCCGTCTCCACAGACCATAATCAACTCACGGTAAACACCGGCCGCATGCAGCGTGTGTGGCAGTGGACAGAGCGGGGGCTTGTTACCCGGGAAGTGACGGAACTTTCTTCCTCCCAAAGTTGGAACAACGCAGCTGCGGATTGTGATTGGCAGTTGCCGGACGGCACTGAGGCTACCGGGGCGGAACTGATCCGTCTTGAAGCCCGGGTAGAAGACGATGAACGTTTCACACTTCCCCATATTTGCCTCTGTGCTGAAATTGATTATCCCGCCCAAGCCTTTACCCTGAAATGGACAGCCTGGATTTATCCCGGCGCTCCCGGTATCCGCACCCAACTCGCGGCCAAATGCAAAGGGCCCGTACCTGAATCTGTCCACCGGCAACGGAGACCCTTTCCGGCCCGGAATGAACAGGTGGGCGTAGGGGAAAATCCGGAACGGCGCCGTTTCATCGGCTATTACAACGACACCCAGCGGCGCAATGACACCCATCAAAATTTGTTGAAAGAGGAAGTCATCGATCATCCATTACAGGGACCGGAATGGTGTGACTGGGCGAGTGCGGCCTGTGTCGAAAATGAGGCCGGCGGGATCGCTCTGGTCAAAGAATCCCACAAGTGTGTGAATAAAACCGGTCATGATACCGGCGGGTTCATTTGTGACTCCACCGGCGGGCTTCGCTGTACCGGTTGGGGACTGCAGCCTGAAGAACTTTCAAGCGAACAATTTACTGCCGGCTGGGCGACCTGGTGCATCCTGTGGTCGGGAGGAGATTTTGATCGTGAAATGGCATTCAAGACTTTCGACCGTCTTCGTTATCCCATTGATCCTGAACGCGACATTTATATTCAGGCCAACACCTGGGGAAGCACCGAGCAAAGTAGCGATGCCCGGCGGGCGGCGGGGCAGGAGAGCGTGTTAAAGGAAATCGAATGCTGCGCTGAACTCGGAATCGACGTCTTGCAAATCGATGATGGCTGGCAGGTTTCCCCCGGAAATTCGAGTTGGGATCCTCAGGAAAACGGATGGCATCCGCATCCGCAAAGTCACCCCGGCGGATGGAATCCCGTTCGCGAGGCTGCCAAAAAGCATGGGGTCAAACTTGGCCTCTGGGCAGCCGCAACCCCCATTCAGCTGGACGAACTAAAGGCTAATTATAGCGACGGCGGATTTGTACAGTACAAACTGGATTTTGCCAATCTGCGCAGCCGACAGGAACTGGATACCCTGATGCAAAAGGTCCGCGAATTTATCCGCTGGACCGATCACAAAATCCGGGTGAACTGGGATGTCACCGAGAACGAACCCCGCTATGGATATTTCTTTGCCCGCGAATACGGATGCATTTTTCTGGAAAACCGGAAACCTGTCCGGCCCCTGACGGTCATTTACCGTCCCCACACCGTACTGCGTGATCTCTGGCAGGTGGCAAAATATTTGAATCCTCAGCGTTTCCAGTGTGTGATCCAAAACCTGGACCTCGTCAGTCGGGAATACAGTGATGCGCATCTGCATTCCCACGCCTACTCCGTGGCCATCGCGCTGATGGGAATCCCCCTGTTTTTCCAAGAGACCAAATATTATAGTGAAGAAGCGAAAGCGGAAATTGCGTCCATGCTTCGTCTCTATAAAAAACAGCGGAATGCCATTTTCGGAGGAATCGTACATCCTCTGGGATCAAAACCCGACAATGCGTCCTGGACCGGATTTCAGTCGCATTTGCCGGATGAAAAACGCGGCACATTGATGGTTTTCCGGGAACGCTGCAATGCGGACTCTGAAGCGACCCTTCCATTGGGGTGGGTGTCAGATTGTAAGATTGAAGTGACGGACCTTGTTGGTCAATCTACGGAAATAAAATCCGTGGGACCGGACGGAAGCGTCTCTTTCCATATGGATCAGGCCCCAGGATTTTTGTTTTTGAATTATTCGATTTCAGAATAAAAAAATTTCCGCATAAAGTATGAGTGCTGTAAGCACGACGCTCTCACTGCATGATAAAACCTGCACCTAGCTCATAAACAAAATAAACCCGATCAACACCCGCCAGTGAGAGAGCCGTGCTTTCAGCACTCCGGATCCTCTCCGTTAACAGATACCAGCCCTTACGGACTGGCCTTTGGAGAGCCATCCCTTCGGGATTGAAAAGGCATGGTCGTCGAAAATGAAAACAGGTATTATTCAACAGCCTGGCAACCCCCACAGGGTTGATTTTCCGTTTCGATAGATTACTTTCAGACATAACGCCGTTGGCGTTAATTTTTAAAAATAGAGGGTTAAAACCCAATCTCAAGATTTAGTACCCCGTCCAACGAAGTAAATACCTCTAATACCTGATATGGAATACCATCACTCACCACTACATCTTGGTGCGACAGAACTTTCTGATGCCCGGGGTACCCTTTGTTTGGAGGAGCTCCCGGACCCAAGGCCCGCGTGTCCGGTTCGGCTCAAAGAAACCACGCCACTGATAGGGCGTTTATGGAGAATTGCGCTCTCAGACATTGAAACGAACCGGATCGAAGCGGAGGGGATCACCTATTTCGGAGCCGGATCCCAATTCGGTCCGATGGTCTACACCCGGGACATAAGTTTTTCGGGAATACTGGCTCTCAATGATCTTTATCCTGACACTGTGCTCTCCAGCATCAAGCACACGCGGAAACTCAGAAGCGAACTCGGGTTCAGGGTTTCCAAAGGCTATTGCATTGATGAAATTGATGTACCCTGGGCCGAGGAAGATCTCGGCGAATCCGATTACAAAAAAAAATACCATACCAATTCCTACACCCGCAGAACGGACGATGTGATTTGGATCTGGTGTGTGTGGGACCTGTTCAAAAAACAGAACCAAATCGCGGACTGGGATTGGCTCTATCGCTGCGGTCTTGAATTTTTCTCAAATTTTTACCAGCCCTTCTACGATGCGTCCGACGGACTCTATTTTGGTCAGGCCTCTTTTATTGATATTCATTTTCCGGACCACAAAACCACCGGGTATCCTCAGGACTGGACGGTTGAAGATTGCGTGCTGATCAAAAGCCTGTCCACCAACTGCCTGTACGTGATGGGGCTTCATGCCATGGCCGAGACCGCCCAACGTCTGGGAAAACCTGAAGACGCAAAAGGTTGGCAGGCGCAATGTGAGTCCCTCAAGCAGGCCATCCGCAAAGAACTCCGGTTCGCAGACGGCAGCTTCAGCTATTGCAAAGACCGGAAGGGGGAGCTGCAAAACCGGCGCGAAGCTTTGGGATCCGCGCTGGCAGTCATTAGCGGGGTGGTCGAAGGGGAAGACGCCCGGCGTGCGCTTGGCGGTTATCCGGTCAGCGATGGAGGCGTCCCGCTTTTCCATCCCTTTTTCGAGTGGAACGGGTGGTATCACAACCACAGTTCCTGGCCTTTTGTGGACACCTTTTTTCTCAAGGCACTCGAACAATCCGACGGGGTTGACCGCAGTGCGCAAAATGCTGCGTTGCTTGGCCGAACCTGTGTGGAGGATGGCACCTTTCATGAGGTGACTGATTATCGAACCCGGGAAGTGAAAGGATCGGGCAGTCAGCTTTGGACTGCAGCCTCATTTGTCGACGTTTGTCGCAGGGCAGGATTGCTTCGTGCTTAGACCACAGAGAGGCTGCGCTTATTTCGTTACAGGTTTTTCGTGGATATAATAGTTCCGGCCACCGCTCTTGTAGACCAGATGATCAGGGAAGCCTGCATTGCAATTGACCCGGATGACGCGTCCGTCGGCATAGCCCAAATGTCCTCCTGACTCTTTATAGGTGCCTCATATTCGCGTAAACGCTTGGGAAGAATCCTCTGAAGATGGAACTTCGAACGTTCCCCGGAAACAGTGGTTGCGTTTGGAGTTACGAGTTCAGGCGGTTCGACGGAAGGCCTTCAGGCTTCCGGTTTCAGAACCCAAGTTTCGCCATCTTTTTCCCATGGGACATATCCGAAAAAATAGGCATCCTTATCCGTTAAATTATTTTTATAAAAATCTGAATAGCGGATGGCCCAATCCCCATCCCAGGGCCAGCTGTTGCTGTTGGGAGTTGTGGAATGAACCCTATTTCTGCAAACCATTGCGCTTCCCCGTATATGAATTCCGCATGAATGTGAAAGAATATCCTATGGCTTTTATTCCTCTGTCTTTGTAAGATTATCTTATGAAAAACGCTCCCCCCCTCCCAAACAGCAGGAAGGCTTTTACCCTCATAGAAATGCTGGTGGTCATTGCGATTATTGCACTTCTCAGCACCTTCATTTCTTCGGCAACCAGTAAAGCGATGGATAAATCACGCAGGGTCGGCTGTGCAAATAACCTTCACTCCTTATGCCAAGGCTTAATTGCGTACGCTGCGGATCACGATGGCGACTTTCCTCCCCACCAATCCAGTAGCAACAGCTGGCCTTTTGCTGGAGAATGGGCGGTGTCGAACAGTAATTTTTTAGAAGATTATGTAAGCGACAGCCGTTTCTATTTTTGCCCGACTGATTTGCGAAACAAACCACAAACGGAAGGGGCAGAATGTCAGCCCTTTTTTCCCAATAGAGCTTCTGGTGCCTGGCGGACAAATATCTCCTACACCTACTTCTGCGGAAAGAGTTCATCAGGCGGCGCCAATGGACGCGGAGGACCTGAAAATTTATGGGACCTTCTCGGTTCATCCTCCTGTACCATGGTAGCGGACTTGATGAAATTAGGTGGATCTATTCCTGAAATGAGTGCAACGCCCAGCTCCGCCTGGAATCATCGGGGAAGTACTTTTTCGAAATCAGGCGGAAACCTCGGATATGCAGATGGCCACGTCGCCTGGATCACCCTGGGGAGTGAAATTTCTGATGGCTTTGTGAACAAAAGCGGGGGCCGCTATTATATCAATCAACAACCGGATGAATAATCCGCGAAAGCATTAGGCGGGCACATTCAGGGTTCAATGAAGGGACGCTTGTCATACCGACACCCAACCTTTCCTCATCGTACTCCTGCTCCTAATCATAATCGGTAAAGAGTCCAAGTTAAGTTATTTTCGATTAAGAGTAAGAGTAGGATAATCGTTCAGAGAGATGCCTGTTGTAGGCAAAAAAACGCAGGGGAGGCCCTGCGCGCCCTTTGTGGACATCTTTTTCGAACAATCCGACGGGGTTGACCGCAGTGCGCAAAATGCTGCGTTGCTTGGTCGAACCTGTGTGGAGGATGGCACCTTTCATGAGGTGACAGATGATCGAACCCGGGAAGTGAAAGGATCGGGCAGTCAGCTTTGGACTGCCGCCTCATTTGTCGACGTTTGCCGCAGGGCAGGATTGCTTCGTGCTTAGACCACAGAGAGGCTGCGCTTATTTCGTTACAGGTTTTTCGTGGATATAATAGTTCCGGCCACCGCTCTTGTAGACCAGATGATCAGGGAAGCCTGCATTGCAATTGACCCAGCTGACGTGTCCGTCGGCATAGCCCAAATGTCCTCCCGATTCTTTATAGGTGCCTCCCTGGTGGTTCCAATCTCTGCCCGGAGTGGCGCTCAAAGAAGGGAGTGAACTTCCCAGTTTCATTACATCCGCAATCATGGTGGATTGACTGGGGGAGAAAACCTGGGTCATATTCGCGTAACCATTGCGGCCGTTTTTATAATTGGTTTCGCCATCTTTATCCCATTGGTCATATCCGAAGAAATACGCGTAAGAGGTGTTCACCCGCCAGGCGTTGGAGGCTTTGGAGGGGAAAACAGGATAGCATTCAGCCCCTTCGTTGATGATTTCATTTTTCAAAGCGGTGGGACAAAAATAGGCATCCCTGTCCGGTAAATAATTTTTATAAAAATCCGAATAGCGGATGGCCCAATCCCCATCCCAGGGCCAGCTGTTGCTGTTGGGAGCTGTGGGAGGAAAAAAGCCTTCGTGTTCGTTTGCGTAGCTTAACAGACTTTGGGTCAGCGCCCGGATATTACTGGAGCATTGTGACCGCCGGGCATTTTCCATTGCCCGGCCGGCAACGGGTGCAAGCAGGGTCATCAAAAGTGCAATGATGGCGATGACCACCAGCATTTCAATCAGAGTAAAAGCCCTGCGTTGGGACAAGGGGAAAGGGGAATGTGCAGTTGAGGGTTTCATGGTCGTCCATCCTTCGGGTTATTTTTCAAGGGTCATTAATGACCAGGTGGTCGGATCGAACACACTGAACTTCGGCGAATCGCCCGGATCCAGTTTGAAACGTTTATGCGCGGCGTCGGCGTCGTTGAGTCTCATGTCCACGGCAATATTTTTACCTGCTTGAGGTTTAAAATCATTCAGAGCCGACCAGGGAATTGCGACTTCCAGGCCCCAACCCATGTCGGTTTTTCCCAGGAAGGTTTGGGTGCCTTGCAAATGTTGAATGACGCCTCCCTCGCGGTCCGTTACCCATGCCACCACGCCTTCACCGCTTTTTGAGGTGGGAGTGAGAAAGAACTGATAATCATCGGGACCGAATCCTCCCCCTTCATCGCGGGGTTTGGTACTCACAAATAACTCGATGCCATCCTCACGGTAGAGGGTCTTGCTGGTCATGTTGTTCAGCATTTCGTTGTCGCGCACATTGGCGGCGACATACAGGTAGGATTCGTCCCAGGCCAAATAAACAAATCCGCTGGCATCCGATCCCATCACCTTGGAATTTTCCATGGACACTTGGGTGGCGGCTTTCCAATCCTCAAATTTTCCGTCAAAAGTCGGGGCGTTCACCAACCGGGGCAAAGGGCGCTGATTGCGGGGCACCACTTCCTCGGGCCAGCGGTCTTCCCGGAGTTCTTTACTCATTCCGGATAACAGACCCGGACCGAAGCCGGTCAGATAAATGGGAGATTCATCGAGGGTGAGTGTAATTTTGCCGTCTTCTGCTTTAAGAACTTTTTCCGTCCCCATGATATCGGTCTGTACGATTTTGGCCGCATCGGGGGTAAGGGTGATATCCATCCGTGTTCGGTTTTCTCCTTTTCCGGGAAGGGAACTGTCCAGGGCCCAAAGCACCAGAACCTGGTCGCCATCTTTTTGTTCAAACACGATGGCCTCGATTTTGGGGCCGAACCAGAGGTCTCCCAAATAGCGGCTGCCGTCGATCATGCGGGCGGCATTGGCATGCGCCATTAACACCGGTTTGGGCTGTTCATTTTTCCGGATATATCCAAACCAATCTTCGTGATAGGTCGGATTGTTTTCCGTTTGTCCCACCCAGTGGGGTGCCAAAGATTTTACCCCGCCGGAGTAAAGACAAACGCCGTCGCGAACCACGCTGCGGGCCTGTTCCAGTTCTGAACGTTTCATGGGGCCTTCCGGACAGGAGTGGGAACCGTATTCGGTGATATGAATTTCCACTTCATGGCCTAACTTTTCTTCAATCCATTTTTTGTATTCTCGAAATTCAATTCGTTTTTGGGCCATGTCATAGGGATGCAAAGCCACCATATTCATGCCTTTCATTCCTCCGGCTTTTATGACCCGGCTATCGTATTGAAATTCTCCGGTTTCTCCCGCCAGATTCGGACCGATGATGGCATGGGGACGTTCCGCCAAGATAGTTTCGCTGATCCAACCACAGAGCTCGGCAAAATCCTCCGGGTTCATTTTATTCCAGGCTTCATTCCAAATTTCGAACACGTTTTGATCTTCAGGAATGGTCTTCAGCATTTCCCGGAGATATTCCTGATAGGGTTCTTTTTGCGGCAGATTGTTAATCACCCATGCCCCCCGAAATTTACTTTCGTATTCTTCGATGGGTCCGTAGCGTTCCGCATCATATAATTCCCGCGGGTAGCGTTCCACTTTGATCACCGCATTCATCGGATAATCTTCCAGCATATCCACAATCGTAAAAGCGCCGTGGTTCATGCCTTCGTTCTGAATGACCCGGGTCCATTGCAATCCCAGGTTTACCATGGACTGTTCAAACTCCGCTTTATGTTTGATGCCACCCCACCATTTTAATCCGAAAACATAGCCACCGTCTCTCACTTCTTTGGCCGTGCGGTTTACAAATTCCATGACGCCCAGGGAGCAGTGGGCGGCAGCGGATCCCACCGTGACATCCAATTCGTAATATCCGCGACCGGGGGTTCCAAAATCCACCAAAAAATTCCCTTGGGGATTTTGAATGGTTTGGGTGGCCACTTCTTCGCCGAAGGCATTGCTTAGTACCGCGACCGCTTCTGTGTTTTCAGGAAGGGTTCCTGCGGCCTTTATTTCAAAGCTTACGGGAGTGGTGGCATCGAACAAGTTGTTGGCGCCGTGATTTTGGATGGAAATTTTTACATCCGCGGCATGGGATAAACCGTTCAACAGTATCAAGGTTGCAATGGTGAGGGTTCTTAAATTCGAGATAGATTTCATACACATTTTATCAATTCCTTTGTTTGCCTTTCCCGCATCCCTTTCAATGGATTTGGGTGCGTTCAGACATTCTTTGGGTTTTCTAATCCAATATTGTTTCAGGAACCTTCACATTTTCCGCCCCCTGCATGCACGGATATCCGCATGATATATTCTGTTTTTTATATGGGAAAATCATTCATGGGGGTTTCGGATGACGGGCACAAAAAAACGCAGGGGAACTGAAGCCCTGCGCTTTTGATTTAAGAAAGGGTAGTCGTTTACTTTTTCCTTCTGATGAAGGTCAGGCCCATCGCCACACCGCCGATGAGCAACATGGCGATACTGCTAGGCTCAGGAACTGCAGCCACAAAGCTAAGATCGTCAATCCCCATCATCGCATGTTTTGTACTCACGTCATTCCAGCGCAACCAGAGTTCTTCACCCGCACCCCAATTGACCCCGGTAATCGTTTCAGAGAACGCTTCCTGGTTTGCCGAATCGTTTCCGTCAAGCCAATCGCTCGATGCTACAGTTTGAGGCGCAGTAAATGTAAACGCAGCCACGTCCGTCCAAGCAGAGGCGGCCGTAAGACTACCACCGGAACTGAAGACCTGATAGTCAAAGGTTAACTGATCCGCCGGTTGACCTCCGATGGCACGCCACTGCTCGGCGGTAAAGCTCAAGGTAAACTCATTTAAGGTTGCACCGGTATCATTGGTCAGCTGTAAGCCAAAACGGGCAAAATCAGAAATCGTATCACTGTTATCACTTCTGGTTTGGGTACCAAAAGCGCGATCAGTATCATACTCACCAATACTTAAAGGGCGGTCTTGTTGATTGGCAAGACCATCGTCCCCCGACACTCTACTGACCACCGTATACGTACCTGCTGTAAAACCGTCAGGATCCGCCCAGTACCAACTGTCCAGGGTGCTGCCATTTGACCAAGTGACGCTACCAACTTTCCAAGGTTCGGTATCGGACGTACTTGTCAGTGAATCGAAGTCTTGGGTGTAACTGGCACCTGCAGTGCCGTACAAAACCGCAGCATTCGCGGTAGAAATGGCGACCACGAGACTCAGCATCAGGCCGGTCAGGGTTTTTTGTAACCTGGTGGCACGGTTAGGCTGAGAATTTAACGGGATGGTGTAATCACTGTTTTTCATAAAGAGTTCCTCTATAAAGGCATTCGAGTTAACTTAAATTACATTTATTTAGGTAAGTGCATCAAGTTCCACCCCATGTGATATCTCACCAGATGTATGGAATATCCCTCCAGAATCCTTATTTTGATTTTACTTGGGGCCGCCCTGCAAAAGAAGTGAAGGGATCAGTCTGTTTTGATGTGAAAGATGGATCGGGGGCGCCCCGCCCCCACGACGGGTTACCCGCTTCTTCGGCCATTCTTAAGCCCTTTTAAATACCTATTTAAATCATGATATGGATGACTTTATGGGTCAAGGGTTCACACCAATATCAGCAGAATCTTTTTAAAATCATTTTAAGTTCGTGCCATTCCGGGCAGGCTGGTCTCTTTCGATTTCTATCGCGAATCCGGTAACATTTGGCCGCGTCATTCTTTTACGACTCTTTCAGTTTGTCGGGGGGAGGGGAACAGGAAAAAAGCGCAGGGAACCGAAGCCCTGCGCTATTGTTTTTAAAAGTGTAAGTCGCTTATTTTTTTCTTCTGATGAAGAACATGCCCATGGCCAGTCCACCGATAAGCATCATCGCGATACTGCCAGGTTCGGGAACTTGGGTGACGGTGACTTGAGAGAATTTGGCTGCATCACTTCCGCCACTGATCGCGTTACCATTTCGGTTGTAGATGGTCAGCGTATTGAACAGATCAGTAGTTAATCCCGTGCCCGTGCCGGCGAGGACGCTATTCGTGCCCCAAGCAACGTAGCTGGAGTTGTCATCATCATAATAATACGTCTGGATATTCGCCTGGCCTGCCGTCTCTGCAGCGGTAATAGTCATTTTAAAGGAATAGTAATCTAACCCATTCTTGATGATTGAAGTAGTGCTTCCGAAGTAATCGGTTTGACTACCGCCTGCAGCCGCAGTGTACTGAATGTATGGTTCTTGGTTAGTGATTGTCCCATTATTAGGCATAATCTCAAAATCAAACGAGCCACCACCAGCCCCACTGTTATAGAGCTTAATGCCATACCTCGAGTGCGCAGGATTCTTGTAGTAGTCTTCAACGTTTACGTTCATGTATAGCGAAATAGCACCAGCGGAAAGGTCCAGTGCACTAAAGTTTGTGGTAACTGAAGTAACGCCAGTGTGATTGTCAGGTATCGACGGCGTCCATTCGCCACTACCAATTGCCGCTTTCCCAGATGTTGCGGTCCCGGTTCCGTTCAGCACCGCAATGTTGCTCCATCCATTGCTGTTATCAGCAAAGGTATCATTAAACATAACAATCTCACCAGAAGAGACGGAGATTACGTCGGCCTTCACAGATGCGGTGGACATGAGTGAAGCAAATAAAACGAGAGACACTACGACATTTGTTTTCATATTGATACCTGGAGTTGGCGTGGACTTTTTATGCGGGTCCGAGTGAATATTGAAGTACAGTACATCTTGCTCGTTTACCGGGGGAGATATCAAATCGAATTATATGTGAGATTAATTCAAACATATTTGATATTCCGTCAAGTTTCCCAGTGCCGTCGCAGGGAACTGATCCCGCTGGAACCGCACATCCGTGTATAAAATACTAATTTATTTTGCGGTCGGTTTAACAGAATGCTACGTAGTATCTTCAAGGAGCCACTTATGACCAACAACCCGCTGGGAAACCCCAACAACACCTATACTTTTGGAAAAGCACGTTTCACATTTTTGACGGACCGTTTTGTCAGGATCGAATGGGATGAAGAGGGGTTGTTCACCGATGAGGCCACCTTTTCAGCGGTCAACCGATACAGTCCCGATGTGCCGGTGCATAAAAAAGTAGACGGGCAGACACTCAGGTTAAAAACCGGTGCGCTCGAACTGGTTTACCAGGATCAGGAAGGTCCTCTTACCTCCGATGCACTGGCCGTCACATATACTGCGGGAGACCAAAGGGGGCTCTGGCACTTCGGGGAGGAAGATCCGGAGAATCTCGGGGGGACGATTCGCACCTTGGACGGGATGAAGGCCGACAAACGCAATATCCGTAATGCAGAAAAAGAAGTGATCGGCTGGGTAGACAATCCCCCTGACAACGGTCTCATTTCGCGGTCCGGTTATGCGGTGATCGATGACTCGGAAAATGTTTGTTTTAAAGAACATGAGGGACACTTTTCCCAGTGGCCGGAGGCCCGTCGGGAAGGGAGTGTCGACCTCTACTTTATGGCCTATGGTCAGGAGTACAAAACCGCGCTGCGCGATGCCAGTAAGGTGTTTGGCAAGATGCCGCTCCCCCCCCGTTTTGCTCTCGGGTACTGGTACTCCCGCTATTTTCCTTTTACCGATAAGGATCTTCGGGAAATTATCAATACCACCCGCACGCTCAAGATGCCGATGGATGTCATGGTGATTGATATGGAGTGGCACAAACCGGGCTGGACCGGGTACACCTGGGATCAATCATATTTTCCCAACCCTGAAAAACTTTTGCAATGGCTGCACAGCCAGAATATCAAAACCACCCTCAACCTGCATCCGGCCGCCGGGGTGGCCGCCCATGAAGTGGCCTATCCTGCATTTGCGGAAGCCATGGGCATGGATCCTGAGCGCAAAGAATCGATTGACTTTGATATTACAGATCCAAAATTTATGGAGCACTATTTTAAACTTCTCCATCACCCATTGGAAAAAGAAGGCGTCGACTTTTGGTGGATGGATTGGCAACAGGGACAAAGCTGTTCGATCCGCAATCTCGATCCGCTGATGATGGTCAATAAACTTCATTATGAAGATTTGGAACAGAGCCATCCGGAACAAAGGCCGCTGATTTTTTCACGCTACTGCGGATTAGGATCCGGACGGTATCCGATCGGGTTCTCGGGGGATACCTATATCAGTTGGGAGTCGCTGGCCTTTCAGCCCGGGTTCACGGCCGGGAGTGCGAACATTCTTTATGGATACTGGAGTCACGATATTGGCGGACATTACCGGGGAGAACTCACCCCGGAGCTGTTTATGCGCTGGATTCAGTATGGTGTATATTCTCCGATCCTCCGTGTGCACAGCGGACAGGACCGGCGACTGTGGGAGCAGGAATCTCCCTACCGTTGGATGATGATCGAGCAGGTGCGGAAGCGCTATGAAATGATTCCGTATATTTATAGTGAAATGAGACGCGGCCACGAAACCGCCCTCGCGCTCTGCTATCCGCTCTATTACGATGCGCCGGATGTGGACAAAGCCTATGCGGTTAAGGACCAGTATATGTTCGGAGAAAAAATGCTGGTTGCACCGATTACGGCTCCGGTCGATCCCGACACCGGCCTGGCGGAAAAAACGGTGTGGTTGCCGGAAGGGACCTGGCTGGATACCGCCAATGGAAAATGGGTTGAAGGAGGCACTGAGTACTCCGCCCAGTATACTCTGGCACAAACCCCGGTTTTTGTCAGAGCCGGCACCATTCTTCCCGGACTCAAAGATGCGCAGCATTTGGATTTCAGCTCTTATGAGAATCTCATGATTACCTGTTATCCCGGAGGCGAGGGCACTTACTGTCTGTATGAAGACGACGGCAGTTCCATGGCTTATGAACAGGGAGAGAAGGTCACGGTTGACCTTTCGCAACATGAAGACGGATCGGATCGGCTGATTCACATCGCAGCCTGCGAGGGCGCGTATGCGGGCTATACCTCCCGCAAGCACATCACCTTCGCTCTCCCCCTGACCCCTTATCCTACAGCGGTGTTTGTAAATGGCCGGGCAGTCGATTTGCCGGATACGGTAAGCTACGAAGGCACCACCCTGACGACCCTGGTTTCTGTCAGTGCACTGGATTTTGGACAGCAAAATTCGATCCGGATAGAATTTCCCGTGCACAGCCAGGAGCTTTTCGACGGCAGGCCGGGAGAGCTTACCAAATTATTGACGCTCAAAGAAGAAATCCGTGGGCTCGGGCGTGGGGGAAGAGTGTATATAGATGTCGATGAAGACCGTTTCTATTTTGAACTTGTCGGCATGATTGAACGACTCACCTACTCGCCGGAAACGGTGATGCAGGAGCTTGAAGCGTTTGATGCGGAAAAGAAACGTGCCCTGCGTTTGATTAAAAAGTTCACAGACCGGGCTCAAGAAGTTCTGGATTTCACGCAACAAGAAAAAGATCCGGAGGTGGTGCGTGGGCAATTTGAAACCCTTTGCTTTGGCCGTACGGTGGAAGGAGTGATTCATTGGTCTGAGAAGGTCCTCGAAACGTTGCCGAAACTTCAAAAGATGTTGATCGGTGATTTTTGAAAATCATTCGGGTGACCGCGTTTTTACCTCGCGGATCCTTAAAGTTTCCAAGCGGTCGAGCACATCCATAAAGGGCAATGCTTTGGGAGAGCTTTTCTGATGGGCGGCCAGGGCGGCGGCGATGCCGGCGGCTTCACCGGTGGCGACGGCATTGCCGGTGACCCGATAGCTGGAATGGGCATCAAAATCTCCGCTGATGCAACGGCCTGCCATCAGCAGGTTGTCGCAGTCGCGGGCAATCAGAGCGCGAAGCGGAATGTCGTAAGGCAAACTTTGGACGTTATCGGGATTGCTGATCGCACCGCCTTCTTTGAGGCTGGGGCTATGGATATCGAGGCCGAAGGTGCAGCGGGCAATCGCGTCCGGGTGTCGGGCGCCTGTGATGACATCTTCGAGGGTGACCCGGTATTCACCGTGAATACGACGACCTTCACGAATCCCGATATGGGCGGCGGTGGAAACGAGTCGTACCTGATCCCATCCGCCCGGAATGCGGCGCATGGCATCGACTGTCTGGTGAATTTCACGGCGGGCCTGCAAGGTGGCTTTGGTCAGATCGGCTGAGTTGAGGGCGGAGCATTCGTATTGATGGTTCGCCATCAGGGCGCAGAGGCCATTGGGCAAAGGGAAGAGGGAGGGATGCCGGTAGCTGGGTTCGTACCCGCATTCGCAAAGCATATCGAGGAACGCAAGTTTGGGCAGACAGGATGCCGTGCCTTTTCCCTTTTGTTGACGGATATTTTCGGGGACGCCGGCGACCAATGCCATCAGGGTAAGCGGCTGGGTCAAGCCGTCTTTTTCGCGGCCCAAGTCGAAACCACAGCCCGCGCGGGCGGCGAGATCCCCATCGCCGGTACAGTCGATAAAACAACCTGCAGAGATATGTCGGCGGCCTTCTTTACATTCGAGAATCACTTCGGTGATCGATCCGTCGCAGACCACTGCTTCGGAAATTTTGCTGTGGAGAAGGATATCGATCCCGGCCGTTTCGCACAATTCATCCAGCACAATTTTCATGGCTTCGGCATCGTAGAGGTCCCGGTGATCGGCGACGGCAGACCGGGTGATGAGAGCTTCCCGAATTTCTTCCATAATCCCCGGTTTGTTTCCGGCATCGAGAATCAGGGAAAGCAGACCGGAGGTCCAAACCCCGCCGAGGGCATTTTGAGGTTCAATCAGCGCAACGGATGCACCCGCACGACTGGCCGCGAGGGCCGCCGCAACTCCGGCCGGACCTGCACCACCGACGATAACGTCGTAGTCAAAAAGCGAAGAATCGGAAGGCATCTCTATCCGTTTTTGCGGCGGATGCAAAAGATCATGCCCAAGGCGCTCAACAATACGAGGATGGCAGTTCCCGGTTCCGGAATGACGGCGGTGGTACCGTTGAGGGTGATATTCGCATAGCGGTAAATATTTCCGTTTAGATCATTATCGGAAGGATAAAGCCGGAGGGTGATCTCGTCCAGATTGTTATATTGGCTTCCGCTTAGATCGACAGTGAAGGTTGAATATGATTCCGTATTCATAGAAGTTACTTCATGAGTCGCCGTTGTGACTGTACCTGGATCCATTTGTATGTCGGCGGCGTAAGCATCTACGCTGCTACGTACGTTGGCGTTGACGGTATAAGTAGGTTCAGCTTCGTAATTTTGTCCGCCCAAATCGAATACCAGTGAGTCGAGGCTAAATTCTATTCCCCCATTGGCCGTAACCGTGAATTCGAGATATACATTCGAATCAAAACTGGAGGGCGCAGAGGCGGTTTTGACATAAGCAGAGTTGGTTCCAGAGGAAAAACCAAAGTTACTCCCCCCGGGATTCCAAGAGAGCACCCCGTCACTGAGGTCAGCATTCAGGGTGGTGGGATTTCCTGTGGCAGCGGTGAAAGTATAACTCGCCAGAACATCCGCCTGAAGGGCGGAGGCGGTAAGTAAGTTCAGCCCCAGAAAAAGAACTGGAAGAGAGAAGGCAGAAGGTTTTTTCATAGTGTGTCAACTTTGCCAGAGGGCTTGACGCCGGTCAATCCGCCGATTATGCATATCAATGCATGAATGAACCCTCTCACCGGAATGAACCTGGCGCGGCCCCGCGGATGGTGGATATTGCCCGGGCGGCGGGGGTACATCAATCGACGGTGTCCCGGGCCTTGCGCGGGGATCCGGCCCTTCCCGAAGCCACGCGGCAACGCTTGACTGCGCTGGCCGAAGCCATGGGCTACCGGCCCAATCCGCTGGTCTCCGCGTTGATCGCTGAGCGTAAACGCGGCCGTCCGTCCGGAAAAGGGTCGGTGCTGGCGGTTTTGTCAGCCGGCAAACGTCCGGATGAATGGAGGAATCCTCCTCAGGGATCTTACGCCCAATTGTATGGGTATATGCAGGCGCACGCACATCAACTGGGATATCGGCTGGAGGAATTTGCGTTGGGTGACCCCGGTATCGGGCCGGCACGTTTGCAGCAGATTTTGTTATCGCGGGGGATTCGCGGGATCATTCTCGCGCCCATGCCCTTGGAGGTAAAAGAAATGGATTTTGATCTCCGCGATTTTGCGGCGGTGGCCCTGCGACTGTATTTGCAACGCCCTCTATTGGACCGGGTGAGTCCCGATTATTTTTCGGTGATGATGTCGGCCTTGCAGAAACTTGAAGAGAGTGGACATCGCCGGATTGGATTTCTTTCCAGTACTGGAGTGGATGAACGGGTGCGTCACCGTTCACTGGGAGCCTATTTGGTAAACCGTCAGCAGGCATCCCGGCGATATCTCAAGCCGCTGGTTTTGGAAAACTGGTCAGAGCATGCCTTTCTCGATTGGGTGCGTAAAGGAAATCCTGATGCGCTCATCACCTCGATCTATCCGCAGTATGTCAAGGCACGGCAAAGTCTGCAGGGAAACGGCTGGTCGTTACCCCGGGACATGTCCGTGATCAATTTGGATTGTCATCGGGACACAAATGAAGCGGGCATGGTGCATCACCTGAAATTGGAAGCGGTCAGCGCGATCAACTTTCTGACCAAAAAAGTGGAGAGTGCGGATTTCGGAGTGCCGGCGCAAAGTTGTCGATTGTCTATTCCCGGTTGTTGGCGGGATGGGGAAACTTTTGCACTGAGAGGCTGATGCAACCCTTGCAGGGTTGGTTTGCCGGAGGGCCGGCGTCCCCGCCGTCCGATTGGATGGGCTTGGGTTGCTGGACCGCGGGACGCGGGCCCTCCGGCAGGGGGGGAGGGACAAGGGATGCGCGGGGTTTCTTTTTTAGATAGCTGCGCGCGCCGGGCAAGTCCAACCCTTGTTTAAGATTGTGAGCGGACACTTGAGCCTTCTCTCCAAACCGAACCCATGCGGACATCGTAGCGTTCAAGTTCAGAGGGGACATCCCGGATGCCGTTGTGGAGAAGATTTTGCAGCAGCCGCACCGCGGTGACCCCCATATGGGTATAATCTACAATACTGCCCGAGAAACGTTCCGTTTGCGGGTCTCCCTCCCGGGGCAGACTGAAACCCGCGAGTCCCAGTTGATCCGGTACCCGATAGCGGCTTCCTTTCAGCATTTTTTCGAATTCATGGGGCAGGGAACATATTACCGCATCCGGCCGGACCTGGTCCAGCCAGGCCAGCGGAGACGCGTTCTCCTCTTCGTAGAGCAAAGGTGGGAGGGAGCCAACGTCTTTGCCGTCTACATGTTGACATTTGTAATAGGCACCCAGATAACGATGATGTTTTCTTTCTTCGGAGATGCGCGAATTACAGAATCCAATCCGTTGATAACCGAGGTGTTTGAGATTCTGATAAACCAGTTCCAGATTCAAATCATGACTTGTGCCGACCCTGTGGATCAGCGGACGGTTAAAATATTCTCCGATCACCACCCCGGAAAAGTATTTCCACTGCAGGTTAAGAGATGGACGGCGAATCGAGGTAAGGATCACCCCGCGGATCCCCCGGTGAAACAACATCCGGTTCAGCGTCCGCAATCCGGCCTCGTCCTCCTCCTCCGGGATTCTGAACAACGCAATCTTGAATCCTTGAACGTCAGCCTCTTTGCGAATTCCCCGAATGGTCTGCAACATGGAGGGGGGAAGATCCGATTCCGGACGGTCCCAGTCATGGAACACGGCCAAGGTTCCGTATTCTCCGGTCGGCCGGATCCGGGTACGATGCGCAATCAGCGCGGAAAGGGCCGGATCCCGGTGGTATCCCAAATCTTCCGCGACTTTTTGGATTCGGTTGCGGGTGGACTTCTTGATCCGGGGATCGTTCCGCAGCGCCAGAGATACGGTAGAGGCACTCACCCCCGCCCGCAACGCGATATCTTTCATGGTAATGTAATTGGAGTCCGGCATTGAGTGTCCCTGAAAAAATTCTTACATATTTTTCTCAGTGAACAAGATAATTCAATAGTATGAATTTTTAAGGCATTGCGGGCAGGCCCTCCGGTATGAGAGACTACAGAAGTTGAAAAATAACCCCTATTAATCAGGAGTCTCCTTATGAATTTTGTCCCTAAAATGATTATCCGAATTATTGCTCTGTTTATTTGTAGCAGCATCCCGCTTTTTGCCGCCGTGGTTTTCGATCTGAATGATGTGGTGCTGGACGGCAACAGCGGAGAAAATACCTATATTACAAAAAATGGCGCTGGCAGCCTGGTGTACGACGGAGGGGGCACTCCTTCCCTCACCTACACTTTGACAACTTCGGGGAGTTACAGTTACTTTTCGAGTTATTTCGATTCGCAGACCCTGAGTACGGTCGGTGAAGGCATTGAAATCAGCTACAGCTTCACCCCCAATAGTACCTCCACATTCAAGACTCAAGTCAATGCCTTCCGGGTAGGCTTCTACAATTCCAATGGCAGCCCAGTCTCAGACGATTCTAACGAAAATTATCAGGTGGAATTTAATAATGATACTGGATATATGGCGCTCTATTCTCCGAATGCGACACCCTCCGGTGATTATTTCTATCAGCGCACGGGCACAAACAACATCCTCTGGTCAAGCAGTTCCCGAACCGCGGTCAGTGGATCTCCGCTTCTGGACAGTCCCGGCACCGGGTTGTCGGTCACCGGTCTGTTGCGGGTGGAATTGATTTCCTCCACCTCGATTCGGTTGACCTCCCAAATTAACGGCAATAGTTCACAGAGCGTTGTGCATAGCGTAGTGGATAGTGATGATCTGGATACCTCTTTTGATATGCTTTCCTTTTTTGCCATGCCCAATGGGAACGGCCAGAGCCTGACTTTTGATGAGATGACGGTCACTACGATTCCGGAACCTTCATCTATCGTGCTGATGATGGGCGCGGCCGGACTTTTTCTGATCTCTGGCGTCCGTCTCCGCAGGTCCATGCGTCGCAGGTGATTTTACTCCATTTTTTGACTCTTTCCCGGAAGTTTGCGTATGAACGTGTCAGCCGAATCTCTGCAGATGCATGTAGGTTCCCCCTGGGAAAAAGTTCGGATTCAGCCGGTAGGAGCACAACAGGAACGGCATACGATACACAGTTATTTTGTCACCTCCCCAGAAAGTCCTGACGGTAAACGGGTGGTGTTTTTCAGTTCTTGTGACCCTGAGGGAGAACGGGGAGATCTGATTTTACTGGACCGGCGTTCGGGAGGAGAAAAGGTGCTGGTGTCGGGAATCCTTGCCGAAGATGCCCATCGGGGGGCCTGTCAGCAATGGATCACCGACCGCTATGTGGTTTATCACGACGGGACGGATGGACAGTGGACGGTGTCTGCTGTGGATGTGTTGACTGGAGAAATTCGTATCCTAGCCCGGGACCGCCAACTGGGGTTTGGATCTCCAAACCATCCCTGGGTACCGGTATATGGTCAGCACTGGAATCCGGGAGAACACCGGGACCTTCAGCTGGTTCAGGTGGAGACCGGAGAAGTCCGGACGCCGGTATCCATCCGCGAAGTGATCCGTACCTATCCGGAGTGGATTGAGAGTCGATTCGGCACCGAGGACCTCTGTATCTTTTTTCCGGTCATGAGTCCGGATGGCGAAAAGGTGTTTTTCAAAGTGGCCCGACCGGGTCATGGTCCCAGTTTTCGGGGGGGCTCGGTGAGTGACCGCGAGGGGATGGTGATTTACAATTTAAAAACCCGGTCATTTATTCGACTGCGGAAAGAATGGGGACATCCCTCTTGGCATCCGGATAGCCATGGCATTTTGGAAAAAGGCAATTTTTTGATTTCAATTGCGGAAGGGGAAGAGTGTCGGTATTCCCGGACGGCACCCAGCAATCATCCCACCTTTCATCCTTCCGGCTGCTGCTATGCCACCGATGCGGATCTCCGTCACCGGGAAAAAGACGGTGCAGGGAAATGGGGGATTTTCATTGGCAGTTGTGAAGAGGACCGGTGGTGGATCATCGATCGTTTCAGGAACGATGGCGGTGCGGCGTCCTGGCGGCGGAATCATCCGCATCCGGTATTCAATGCCGATGGAAGCCGGCTGTATTATAATACCAATGAAGGGGACTGGACCCGGTTGAGGGTGGCAAGCCCCGCGTGTGGATGAAGCGATCAGTATTGTGGATGCTGCGTCTTACGGAACCCGGGTTTCTGAAACCGGAAGCCTGAAGGCATCCGATAGAACCGCCTGAAGTCGGGACTCTGAACTCGACATCCGCACGAAACCGGCGGGAACGTTCCGAGTTCCATCTTCAGATGGTTCACCCGAAGCGTTTACGCGAGGGGCACTCGGAACCCGGGATCTGACGCAGACTCTGCGGGTTGTTGAGGAGCATTTGGTGGTGACGAATCGTCTAATAAATCAATAATAGACGATAATCATCTATTACAGATTATATACAGGTTAAAATTTACCTGTTAAGGTATTATATAATCAAAAAACAACCCGATCTCTACCCCATGATGACAAAAATCCATAAAACCCTCACGGCCACAATTGCAGCCGTCTTTCTGTCCTCCTTTTCGGTGGCCGCGGTGGCCCCGATTACGGCCGCCACTTACAGCTCTTCAGTGGCGGGTACCTTAACCGACCCCGTTTCTTTTACTTCTATTACTGTGGGCGGACAGGTTTATACGAATTTAGAATACGGCACGCCTTCCTTTACTGAAGGTTTTGCTACGGAATATTATTACACGGACGGAGAGGATCCTGCTAGTCAGACGGCGACCTTGAGCACGAATATTCTTACAGACGGGGTATTGAATATTCCGGGAGGACTGGTGATAAATTTTGGGCGTGAAATTACGGCCCAGGATTTGATCTTTGTTACCGAGTTGACCACGGGCGGAAATGGTGAAGCACTGGCGATGGGCCTGACGGATAGTTCCAATGGCATTATTTCAGGGACCGCGGTCCATTTCGGCAATACGGGTGCCGGTGCCGGGGACTTGTTGGATATGGATGTAATACGTACAAGTAATGACAGTACGATTGATGCAAATCTGCGCGGTTCGGGTGTGTTTTTATCCGATTTTAACAGTCCCGGTGCGACGGCTCCACATGGCATCTATTTTTCATTCAGCAGCGAAGGAGAGTTAGATCCCTCTGTGGTCGGATTGGCCACGGTTCCGGAACCAACCTCGCTGGCGTTGACTCTGCTGTTTGCAGGATTGTTTGTGGTGGGCGTCCGACGCCGTTCCTGAATGGCATTTTATGCGAAGCATTCGTTTCCATCGGGGCGTAGTTCCGCGGTCCCCGCGGTAAATGCGAAGCATTCGTTTTCCATCGGGACGATGGAACTACAGCTCCCGAAGATTCAAAGCGTAGTTCCGCGGCCTCTGCGGTAAATGCGAAGCATTCGTTTTCCATCGGGACGATGGAACTACAGCCCCCGAAGATTCAAAGCGTAGTTCCGCGGTCCCCGCGGTAAAGTCGAAGCATTCGTTTCCATCGGGACGATGGAACTACGATTCGCGGGTGCCGAATTGGCTGGGTTGAAATTCTTCGCGTTTGTGGGCGCGCATACGGTAGGTCATCGGGGTCATCCCGGTGGATTCCTTAAAGTGGCGGCACAACAGACTGGGGGTGCTGTATCCGGTTTTTTTGGCGATATCCACCACGGGCAAATTTGAAGTTTTAAGGTATAACCTGATCTTTTCCAGGCGGACCTGCTTCACATAAGCCATCACGGTAACCCCGCGGTGTTTTCGAAAGAGTCTTCCCAGGTGCTCTCCACTCAATTGAACCTGCCAGGCGATACCCCCTAAGTTCAGGTCATGATGGGCGTATTGCTGTATGTATTGACAGGCGTGTTCCACCGCGGCTTCCCCCCGGTGCACCGGTAACGGTTTTGAATTTTCTTTTTCCGCTTGCGGAGATTCGAAGAGGGGAGAAATCAATGCCAGACAGAGACCGCTCATTCGCCATGGAGACAGTTTTTCCCATTGGTTTAATTCGATTTTGATCTGTTTGATGAGTTCCAGGCTCCCGAATTTATTTAAGGCGCCCGGTATTATCCGGATCCCCTTCATGTATGGAAGGACTTCTTTTAAAAAGTCTTCCCCCTTGAGTGGGGCGGATGCTTCAGCTGAAGAGTGCTGTTCTTTACGGGGAGCTCTGATTTCGACTTTGAGGATATGGATTTTTGCCTCCCGTTCCGGATTTAATGCCGTATAGGTCAAGTCCAGGGAGGGGCCGACCAACAATGCATCTCCCTTCCGAATTTGAACGATCTCTTTACCGGTGGATGTAACCTCCAGATCTCCCTCGAGGAAATAGACGACCCGATAAAAAGTCTCTGCATCTACCCACAGGCTTTCGTGTGGCGGAATGGTGGTTAAATGATCCGTCACACTTTTTAGAGGCTCGATAAGTTTTTTTGACTGATCCAGTATTCGTCCCATACGAAAGTAATACGAATGGAGCCGGAAAAATCAATAATAGATTATAAACATCTATTATGGAGTATATGCAGGAATTGATAACCTTGGTAAGGTTAACTTACAAATTATATAACCGGATCCTGAACGGGTAAATCTTATGAAACGTTATCAACGAGTTACATTCTATATCGCAATTTTTGTGTGTGCATTGCTTCCCCAAGTTAAAGGGGAGAGTGCAATCCTGGGCGCAACCTACAGCAATGGGGGAACGCATCTGGTCAATGGAGATACCACTGTGCCGCTGAGTTTTACTTCGATCACTACCAGTGAAGGCACCTACACGAACCTCAGCTATGGAACGGCCACCACAATTGCAAATTATACAAACATTACGATTGTGTTTCCGACTTCGACGAGTCCCACTGACTCATTGGCTGACCAAAAAGCCGCATTGGGAGGATCCATCGTGAACGATGGCTTGTTGAACACCCGCACAGGAACCAAGCTTACCTTCAGTGAAGAGTTCACCGCGGACAAGGTTCTTTTCATCGCCGATTTACAGACAAGTACTCAAGTGGGTGGTGAAAATTTAGGTATCTATTTATTGGATGATTCAGGTGCCCAAATAACAGGGAGCGCTCCTGCTGTTGGGGGCGGGTCTTATGGGTCTGCTCTTCTTCCGTCCACGGTTTAAATCATAGCAGCTTCTTTCAGCCGCTGAAGTTTTCTACATCCCCGGTCGCGGGGACGGGTCAGAGGTTTGTTCATTATTTCCTATATTTCTGACGACTTATCACATGCAAAGGGAATTGTGCTTCCGGGGGGGAGCTCGCATAGTGAATGTGTAAACAGACATAGAAACGTTGTGAGTCCTGAGGAATGGGGGCAACGAATCTACAATTAAGAAAAGGAAAATAGGAAATAATATATGAGAAAATCACATTGGGTTGTAAATTTTTTGATGTTGGTGATTGTAGGCCTTCTGGGCAGCACCGGCTGCCGGTTAAAGGAAACGATGCCTTCCACTTCAACAGGAACCACAGGCGAACCTTCGGAAGAAGTGTCCGTTAAAAATCCGGTAGAGGAACCGGCAAAACCCGTAACCCTTCTGGTGGAACTGGATGCCGACGGGAATGGCCTTTATGATCCCGTGGAACGGAAACAATTGCTGGATGTGTTTCTTGAGGAAACCCCTGAATTGCAACAGGCCATTAACCGGGGCGCCTTGCCTGTGGCTGCGGCGGCCAACGAAAACTATCTCGATTTTGAGGATTATGGAAATGGTAAAGCCGCCGAAGCCGATGCGGCTGCAACGTATCCGCATCAGGATTTTGATGCGAATGGCGATGGGCAAGTCACCATTGAAGAACAGGCCCGCGATTGGCCGGCGCTGTCTATTTTGGTTCCCCGCAGAATTGTGGACAGTGAAAACAAAATTCCATGGGGAATTGATATTTTTCCCGAGTGGATTTCCACCGCCTATTTCCAGGAAGACCTTGAGGACGGCGAAGTGGTTCAGCATGTGGCCCGGGGATACATTAGAAATCACGCCAATCAGATCAGTCCTTCTTTCCGTCCCACTAAAAAAGACGGTGGCATCTCCTTCGCGGCCGATTCGGGTCAACGGCTGGAGATCAAGGGACTGCGTGACGCCCGCTGGGATTACCGCTGGTGCTTGCTCACCTTCCGGATCGATGCTGAATCCGGTTCCGGAAACAGCACCACTTTGGTGGAGCTGAACAAAGGCAACAATGGACCGGGCAAATCTTCTCCCAAAATTTGGTATGACAAAAATACCGGTTTGAATATTCAATATGTTGGCGCGACCGATACCGGCCTCGATAAACGACTTATGAGTACAGATCAGTTGATTACGGATGGTGAAGGGTGGAATGTACTGGTTTGCGGAACGCGTTACGGTCAAATGTACGCTTCTGTAAATGGCGTTCCGTTGACAACTGCGGAACCACAACCGGCCCGGTTTGCTTCTCCCGAGGTACGTGATACGAAATCATTTATCGGAAGTGAGGAACGGGACAACATGGCCTGGGCCTATGACGCCCTGGTGTTCGGTCAAACTGAACCTTCGGAAGCGATGGTGCGGAAACTGACCGGTTGGGCGGCCCACCGTTTGGAATTCGCCTCCCGCTTGCCGGCAGATCACCCCTATGTGGCACAACGCCCGGTGTTGGATGCGGAAGATTTTCCGGACCGCTTTGTTCACAACGATCCCAAATGGAATGCTTGGGGGGAATCACTCAAAAATCATGAAAAGAACCGCGCGAATCAGGGCGGTCCCCGATTGGAACCGGAAGGCTTTGAGCGGGTGTTCTACGATGATTTCCGTGCCAAACGGCTCGGTGTCAGCACGGCGGGAACCGGAGATCTGTGGATGGGCCCCGGATTTAATGTTGCCGTAGGCGCAAAAGCGAGACTCGCGATCCCCGGAAAAGGGGTGGATGTCTATGAACACGATGCTGAAAAACAACAGCAAATGCTGTCGCTGATCAAGCAGGGCAAAAACTGGTGGGCAAGTGCGCTCTACACCGTGAATGATCAGGGACAGGGCTATGCCTGGACCGGACCCAAAGTCTTCCGGACCCGTTTCCGCTTCGACAAGTTGGATCCGAAGAACACGCCCGAAGGATTGTTTCCCGCCTTCTGGTCTTACGGAACCGAGAATCTGTGGTGGCGAACCGCAAACCGTATTGAACTCGACTGGTTTGAGTTTGATGGCAAAAACGGATATTGGTTGAACGGGCTTTCCAGTCATTATCACTATCCTTACAGCAGGGGGGATGGTAATGTTTTCGCCAAAAACAAGAAGAGTCACAAACGCTTCAAGATGTATGGCGGTGAACTGAAGACGTCGAAAACGAAAATGCCCATGGACATTTACGCCTGGGACGGAGAGTTCCGCACCTGGGAATTCGTGATCGATCAGGACATGACTTACGTTAATGTTCTACTCCCGGATGGAAATGGCGGAGAGAAATGGGTGGAAGTGGTACGCGCAGGTACTCCCGATGTTTATCTTGAAGAAATCGACCTGCAGTTGGATTATGCGCTCAAAACTTTCGAAGGCATGGAAGGCATCGACCGTCTCGATTTTGTATTCGATTGGATTGAGGTCCTGCAGAAAACGGAAGAGATCGAAAAGATTCCTGCTGTGTTTACCGCAAGGCCTGAACTGTCCGGCGATTTCAAAGTGGGGAGCACCGTGACCTGCGATCCCAAACTCGTGGACGGGATTACGGATGTGCGTTACTTCTGGTACGCGGACGGATATCCGCTGACCTACGGACCGGACAACAGCTACACCCTCACCGAAGCGGAGATGGGTAAAGAAATCCGTTGCCGGGTCAAAGCGGTGGGTGCGCTGGACCGCCCCGAAGCGTGGAGCACATTGCTGAAATAACATTCTTCTGCTGGAATGGGAATGGCAGCCTTGAGTATTCAAGGCTGCCGTTTTTATGTAATATTGTGGAGGATGAATCCTGTATGGTTTTTGAGGGAAATCACATGTGAAATACTTGGAGGTTTCTGCGGGGGACCATATTTAATAATACTTAACCTAAGGAATATTTATGAAAACCAGTACCATATTATCTGTTCTATTTTTCTTTGTCACCATGACAGCCACCCATGCGGCTATTGTCATTACTGATGAGGGTTTCTTTACTGATGGTCCTACTGTTATTCCTGCTACAGGAGGCGGGGTTAGAACAATATCAGCCTTCGAGGTTGCTGCGGGTGGAAAAATTGTTGTTACAACCGCCATGGAAAATGCAGATATTTCAGGTGTTACGTTTGATGGACAGGCGTTCACCCCAGTATACAGCACAGGGAATGGGGTACAGCGGATCACTACGTATTACTTAGACGTCGTGTCCGCAACTACGGCTGATATTCTTGTGACTCCCACCGCTGGAACGACAACCGGTATTGGTGCGGTTTCCTTCACTGGTGCTGCGTTAGGTGGCCCTGCGGACTTCGCGTCGTCAGCAACGAAAAGTTCTGGTTCATTTAATACTGAAAATGGTTCCTTAGTCGTGGGTTCCTTTACGATTAACTCTGCGGGTACAATTGTTCCGAGTACCGCTTCAACAAATCTTTATTACGAACAATTTATTGGTAACGGAGGAACTACAGGGTCCTCCAATTACTATTTTTCAACTGTGACTGGAACCGAGAGCTACGGCTTCACCAGTAACTCCAGCACTCGACCCGTCGCTGGCGCGGTGGTCTTTAACGTCATCCCCGAACCCTCCAGCATCGCATTGCTCGGACTGGCCGGACTCTCGCTGGTGCTCTTCAGCCGTCGACGTCGTTAAGTACGATTCGCTAAAAACAATTATAACGTCCGCCTGTCATTTGACATGCGGACTTTTTTTGCACACCGACGGTGTATGAGTTCATCTGCTTTGAAGTACTTTTTTTCAGCGGTTGCCTGATACCGCGTCCTCCCTCGCGTGAACGCTTCGGGTGAACCATCTAAAGATGGAACTCGGAACTTTCCCTCTGGAGTCCCACTGACTTCGTTCGGCGTTCAAGTTCGGAGTCCCGCCTTCAGGCGGTTCAACGGAATGCCTTCAGGCTTCCGGTTTCAGAACCCGGGGTAGAGGATCGCAGGAGTTCAACGCTGAAGGTGTTTGAAATAACATAACATCCAGACTGCCATTTGGGTCTTTTAAAAATTTGGCTGAATATTGCATGCTGTTGCTGTGATATTCCATATAATATGAATTGCGGTTTTTGTTAGCAACCTCATGCTGTTTAAAGGAACAGACGGCGCTTTTAGCGAAAAGTTTGTTCCCACAATGAAATTGTAATACCTGAGAACACCTGGAGAATTGAATATGAAGAAATCAAATTGGACCCGAATCATTTTTACCGGATTATGCGCCGTGTTTGCCGCGCAAATTCAAGCGGAACGTATTGTCGAACGGGAAATCCCGAAAATGATGTCGGCCCCGACGATGGACGGAGATCTTTCAGAATGGAAAGACCTCGCTTCTTTTGAATTGCTGCCTCCCAGTTGGAAACACAAATATGATCACAGTGCCCGGGTGTGGATGGCATGGGATGCCAAGAATTTTTACTTTGCAGTCAAAGTGTACGATCAAAAACTTATCAATGCAAATGACCCTGCAAAAGGATTGTATATGGGAGACCAGGTTCGATTACGCATCAGCGCCCAACCTGAAAAACAGGATGCGCAATTCGGAACTGCGGACCGGGAAATTTTTGTAGCACCCGTTTCTGCTGACGGTTCAGCGGCCTGTACATTTAAAGCAGGTGGAGAGGATCTCAAAGTGGTTGCGGCAGAGGGCGGCGAAATCACCTGGGCCGTCGCCACACATGACCGCGGTTACATTGTGGAATATAAGATTCCGGTAGCACAACTGGGAGTTGAAGAATTGAAAAAAGGTGAGGACGCCATCTCATATAATCTGGCGATCTATGACCGCGACAAAGACTCTGCCGACGAATGGAAGCAGACCCACATCCGGATCTCCAGTTCCAGCGTGAAAAAGCAACCCCGCGAATGGCCGACCGTTAGACTCTCGGAAAAAGTACTGATTCTGGAAGATTAAATCTTTCAGGAGCCGGGAAAAGGGCTGCGACCTTTCGGTAGCTCTCTTTCCGGGAGATTTGGGACGTATATCGCATGCGCCTCAAAATTCTAAAACGTAAAAACCCTTCATACCCTTGGAGGGTTTTTATGTGCCGCATTTTTTACATCAGACCAAACTTCAGGGGACGCACAGGCTTGTTTTGATGTTTTACAAAAGCATTGGAACGTCATGCCGCGTATATTCCGCAACTTGGATGTTGTGGCGTGGGGCTCAGTCCTGGAGGGGGCCGATGGGGTCTTCGAGTCCACTGTTGTATTGTTCCCGGTATTCACTGGGAGACATGCCGGTGGCCCGCTTGAACTGTGCGGAAAAATACAGGGGGTCGCGGTAACCCAGATTGTACGAAATTTCTTTCACAGAAAGATTGGCGTTACAAAGCAGGTTCTGGGAAAAACGGATTTTTCTACGCAGATAGTAGGCGATGGGGCTGCAGCCCATGTGTTCATTAAAGATCCGCCGCAGCGAGGATTCACTCTGTCCGCATTGCAGCACCAGTTCTTCAAGTTTTAATGAGGAGTGAAGCCGCTCTTCGATCATCGCCATGGCTTCGCGTAAGGCTTCAGGCTGATCCGCATGTTCGTGCTCGTCGGAGAGTCTGATAAGCAGTTCGTACGCGGCGGCATTTATTGCGCTGCTGTCCCGTTCAGGGGCGGCGAGGGCGGCGCAAATGTCTTCCATTTTCTTTAAGATCATGGCGGGCCGGGGCAACACCATGTGGTGGGTGTTGTTCAGGCCAAGTTTTCTAACAATTTCTCCCAGCAGAGAACCGGAAAGTGCGACCACAACTTTTTCAGATTCTCCGGGAGGTACGGTTCCCCACACGGTGTCACACAGGGGTTGCGCGATCATAATTTCGTTTTCTTTAACCAAAAAACTGTGTCCGTCTTGGCGGAAAGCGGTTTGTCCTCTGACCATAAATTCGATGGACAACAGGTTTCTTTCATGGGTGGCGCGATAGACACCCGGAATGCAAACATCCCGTCCGGCAAAAGGCACATGCAGGGGGAGGCGCCGGTTGGCTTCGTGGCCTTCTACGTGAATGAAATCATGTTTGGGGTAGCCGTTGACGTTACAACCCGAGGTGATTCCTCCGAAATAATCTCCAAAACGCTGGGTTTGGAGGGGGGGAGTAAGCAAGTCGTCTAGTTCGGTCATGTTGATAAAATAACATAAGCTGGCAATGGATCAAGTCTAGGCGTGTGACTTGTCCGCCTGATTATCATCCGTTTCGTCTAGTATGGTTTCACGGCCTGCTGGTTTACATAGTACCGGCTTTTGCTTCGGGTAATATACTCATCCGATAGTTCGCTGCCCACGGTGACCCAGGCGACATGACCGTCCGCATAGCCTAGGTTTCCACCGGAGCTGCTATAACTTTTCCCTGGATGATTCCAGTTGGTCGTGACTGCATTTGACAGGGTGGGGACCGATTTCCCTAATTGCATAATATCGGCCACAATGGTCGAAGCGGAGGCGTTGGGAATGTCGTCGAGTTTTTGATATCCCCCCCGCTTGTTCCCTACAACGTTCCGCGCTTCATTGTTCCATGCGCTTGTCCCGCCAAAATAATTGTAAGAGGTATTTCTGCGCCAATCTCCAGGGTTTTTATCCGGAAAATACAGTTGCCCTCTCCCGCCTTCAGTCAGTGGGCGGATTCTTAAATCGCTCGGGCAATAATACGCTTTTTTGTCACTTATATAGTTTTCATGAAACGTACTGTATTGCACCGTCCATTCTCCAGCCCAGGGCCAGGCGTTACTGTCGGGACGGTATGGCGGAAAATTTCCGTTGTGATCTGTTGCATACACCAGCAAGCCCTGGGCCAGGGAATGAAGGTTACTGGCACAGGCCGTGCGGCGCGATCTGTCCAGCGCTTTTGCGGTGGCTCCAGATATCATAGTGATGAGGAGCGCAATAATCGCGATCACCACCAGCATCTCGATGAGAGTAAATGCTTTTCGGTTATTGGCAGAGTGAGGAGAGTTTTTCATAAGGGTAGCATACAAAGAGCGGACAGATCTGTCCATATGACATCCTTGCATCCTTATGTGAAATTCCTCAGGTATTAAAAAGCACGATCTTCCGAAATGATGCACCGAAAAAGGTGGTTTTTCCTTTATGGGCTCACGCGGTGTTTATGCTTTTACAGACAATTCCTTTTCCCAAACAAGAGTCGTGTTACCCCCGGGAGGGAGAGTGGTTTCTATAGATTCCTGAGCGCATGCCTCCGCTTCGACTCCATCGACAACTACCTTTCCATAAAGTGTTTCAGTATGGATGCGCAACTTGTATTTTCGAAGGAGCGACGAACCGTTTGACAGGGAGATATGAAGGCCGTCGTCCTCAGGGGTGCAGGCGATATCGGTTATGACACCTTCACCTTCATTGAGGGCGAACTGCGAACCCGTTTCCGCGGGATATAGATCAATTTCCAGTGTTTCCGGCATGTTATTTCCCAGCGATGGCGTGACCGCCTGGCGGGGAAGGATTGCGCCATCACGGATGAAGGTGGCGACCCCTTCCAGGCCCATCAGGGGGGTGGAAACTTCGATATCCACAGGTCCGGTATGTTTTTCGCCCGTCCAGTAGTTGGTCCACTGTCCGGCCGGAAGATAAACCATGCGCTGTTCTTCACCCTGTTTATAGGCCGGGGCCATCATCAGTGCTTCCCCCAGGTAAAATTGGTCGTCGCAGGTAAGTGCACGGGTGTCACCGGGATGTTGATAGACCAAGGGGCGAAGAATAGGTTCGCCCGTCTCTACGGCTTTGAGTGCGTAGTGATACCAGTAAGGGGTCAGCGCATAACGCTCTTCAATGGCTTTGCGGTAAAGGGGCTGAATTTCCTCACTGCAATTCCAGGGAAATTTCGGCGTGGTTTCCCAGTTATTATGAATGCGGGGCAAAGGAATATACAGGAGCGCCTGACAGACACGCCGGGCGATGTTTTCGTCGTCGAACATCTCGGCATCCCGTTCTGCAAGGGTTTCATATCCCGGATCACCGGGTTCACCCCGTACGGCAAAACCACCCAAATCGGCACTGGTGAAAGGAAACCCGGATAATCCGGCATTGATCACAAACCAGAGGTCGTCAATCAGGGCGTCCACGCCACAGCGGGTGTCGCCGGGCCAGGGGAGGGCATAGCGTTGTGATCCAATACCGCCGCCCCGGGAAAGGCTCATCGGGCAGCTGTCATTTTGCTTGGGCATCATATCGGAAATTACCCGGTTCCAGAGGGGGCCAAAGAGATTTCGGGATGGCAGACCGGGGGAAAGTTCTCCACTGACCCGGTCGGCATGGTCGGTCCACCAAAGGGCCACTTTTTCTTCGATGCGGGGCGCAAGCTGCGAACTGTAGTGTGCTTCGGCAGGGGGGTGGCCCACCCGAGGGACCACTTCTTCGCCGTGTTGCCGGAGGAGCCCTGCGGCCAGGCCTTTTTCAGTGGCTTCTGGTGAAAAAGAGCGGCTGTTGACATGCAGACCGGTTTTGATTCCCATCGATTCGAGTTCGCGGACCATTCCCGGGCCGTCTCCGAAGTCGGGGTGCCAGTCAAAGTCACAGCTGGGATAATCATGTCCGGTGGCATAACTGTTGATAAAGTTCAGGCCACTGCGCCAGGGGCCGTCGAAAACAAAGACATCGCAGGGATAATTTTCACTCCGCAGCCGCTTCGCGTCTTTGATCGCTTGTTCACCGGAGGCAAACCCAAGGCTGCAGCACCAGAATCCAAAGAGCCAGCGGGCAGGAGATGCGGGGCGTCCGACAATGCTGGTAAAGCGTTGCACTACATCGGGTTGTGACGGACCGGCCATAAAGAAGATGTCGCAGGGACCCCCGGGGCTGTGCATGGACCACTGATCGGGTGTACTGTGTCCCATGTCAAAATAAACGTGGGGCCAGGGGTTATTGAGGAAGAATCCATATCCCTTGCTGCTGATGAAATAGGGCAGGGGGAATCCGCCATAGTCACCACTGCGTTTACCCGTTTTGACGCTGAAAATATCCGCGGTCTGTCCCGCGCGGTTGGGAGGCGCAATCCGTCCACCAAATCCGTGAAAGGCTTCGTCGCCATGCTCAAACTCGGCATAGAAAGGAGGGGCGCTGTCGCTGTCACTTTCCCCGAAACGAAGTCCTGTCCCGGGCACGCTTTTGAGCAGGGATTCTGAAAAGGGGCTGTTGGATGTTGCGTCATTCCCGAAGAGTTCGATATCTCCGGTTTGGGTGTCGACGCGTAAGCTGAGCAGGGAAGTTTCCAAAATGAAGGCCGCATCTTCTTGTCGGCAAGTGAAAGCAGGGGTTTCGGGACGCGGTTCGAGCAGTCCGAGATCTTCTGTCGGAGAGCTCACGGGGGTTGTGCGCTTGGGATCAATTCTCAAGCGGAGGATACCCTCTGCCCAGGCATCAATACGAATGCACCCCTGACCGGACGTGAGGGTTGCTCCTTGGGAATCGCTTTGTGGAGAGGTTTCTCCTGTGAAGGGCATGTAGGATGAAATATCAATTTCGGTCTGTTCGTAGATGTCATCATACAATGCATCCGGGTGGAGGCTGGCATTGATTTTATTTGTCAAAGTCGTCATTTGCATTGTCATTTCACATCACCCGATTATTTTATATTAACATGGCTCCATTTTATGGACCCGATGAATCCGGCGCACAGATTGCCCTAAAATCTGAATGTTTAACAGCTGTTTTATATGTGATATATTTCCATAATTATGGACGATTTTGACAGTCCCCTTGAGGCCTCCCCGCACTTGGAACCCCCTGTTGATTTTGAGAAATATTCTAATCCCTCATGATTCTGACAAGATATCACATGTATAACCGCTTGAATGATGGAGGCGCTTGCATAAATTTTCGTCACATTACTCAAACGACTACAGCTTAGAAAACGCATAATTTATGGTGATTTCACCGAATGGGCCAAGGGAAGCTTTATAATGAATCAGACGCTATCAGATACACTTGAAACGGTATTTACACATATTGATGAAATAGAAAGGTTGGCTTTTCGCCCGCTTGAAAAATGGAGTTACAGTCGAGAGGCAAATGGCAGGGATGCCGTAGCGGTAAGCTTGGGCCGTCTGGAGCAGGAGGCCGGATACTTTCATGCAGAACCGGAGGTGCCGGAGATTGCCCGGTACTTTGATCCCTCAGACTGGGGAGAACTCACCCTTTATATGGATCATACAGGTCTGTTCGAGGTTACCCGCAATCAGCACTGTTATCATGACAGCTATTTCCTGCATGGCAACGTGAAGCTGGGCAGTGAAATGACTGAGGATCCTGATCAGGACCGTATCACTCTCCATTTTGATTATTTCAATATCGATGTTTCAATATCCAAGGCCTACATTTATTTTTCGGGCTTAGAGAAAGTAAATGAAGCCATTCGGGATTTCTGCATTTCTATGCGTATGTCTGCTTGGGCTCTCAACATCCGGAACTACCGTGAAAATCTGTACATGTCCGGTCCGGTGGACCTCAATTATTCAGAATTAACAGATGGGCAGCGGGAAGAAATGGGGGAAGAGCTTTCCGCATCGATGAACCAGGCCTTGGAGGCCGTGGCGCTTTTGAAAACCTCCGGCAATGTGGACGGTTTTTTGCAAAGCCTGAAAGCTGCGCTTGAAAATCTTCAACAGATCAAAGCCTATGTGCAGAAGTTTACTGTGCATTTCACCGGCCACTCCCATATGGACCTTGCCTGGAAATGGCGTTATCCGGAAGCGTTGGCCTGCATGCGGGGGACCCTGGAAAATCAATTTGCTTTTATGGATCAGTATCCTGATTATGTGTTTATCGAAAGCTCGGCTGTGGTGTGGAAAGATTTGGCTGAGGATGAAGCCTTTCTGAAAAAAATGCAGCATTATGTGGATCGCGGCCAGTTGGAATTGGTGGGGGGCATGGCGCTGGAACCTGACAGCCAATTGCCGGCGGCGCAGAGTTATGTCGAACAATTCAATTATGGCCGGAAGGTGAGTGAAGGTCTTTTCGGTAAAAAAATTGATATTGGTCTGAATATTGATGCCTTTGGTTTTAACCGGACGCTCCCCAAATTTTATCTGGATGCCGGGTTCCGCACCTTTATCACCCAGAAGCTTCGTTACAGTGAATACAGTGTTTTTGAGAACGTGATGTTCTGGTGGAAAACGGATGACGGCCGCAAGCTCCTCTCCATTCATCTCATCCCCGACCATTACAATCCGGTGGTGCCTGAAAAGTTGTCCGAGAGCATCTCCCTCTTTCATTTGTCTACGGGAAGTTATCATATTCCCTTTCTCTTTGGTATTGGCAATCGGGGAGGCGGACCCACTGCGGACATGTTTGAACGGATAGAAATGTTGAAAGGGATCACAATATATCCGAAGATAAAATACAGTTCGCTCACTGCGTTTTTAGATACGGCAGAAAAGGAAATGGACCTGGATGCTTTGCCGGTGATGGATGATGAACTCTTTTTGGAAACCCATCACAAAACGTTTACAGTGCAGGGGAAAATTAAAGAAGGGAACAGTCGCTCCGAGCGCGCCTTAACGGAAATGTTGGCTTATGAGTCGCTGAACAGATTAAAGGGAAAGGGATCGATCCGTGAAACGGAAGAGACGCTGGAGCTCTGGGATGGCGTGCTGTTTAACCAATTTCATGACATCCTGCCCGGAACCAGTTTGCCTCAGGTCAACATGGACGCCATGGAGGAATACCAAAGAATTGAATCCGCAGTGGCGGAAAAATGGCAGCGGGTTGCAAGCCGGTTGGTAAAAGCCGGAAGTGAAAATTGTTTTAGCGTGTTCAATTCGATCTGTGTGGAGCGGGATGCCCTGATTTCTATCGATAGAACCCAGGTCGAAATTTATGATGACCAAGACGAATTAGTCCCGAGTCAGGAATCGGAGGGGAAGACCTGGTTTAAAGCATGTCGATTGCCGGCTTTGGGTTTTAAACCGTATCGGTGTGTGGCGGTTTCTTCCGGGAAGAAGAAAAAGGTGGACTTTGATGAAGGTCTGTCTGCGAATGATTTCGAAATGAAATTTGACCGACGGCAGGGCGCCATTTCTTCCCTGAAAGTGAAAGGCGAAGAACTGGTGTCTGAACAGGGCTTGTTGGGATATTTGGAAATCCTCGAAGACATGCCTACGATCGGGTACAGCACCTGGAATATTCATTTCACGGGCAAAAAATTTGAAAGCAAAATCGAGTCATGTGACCTGGTGGATGATGGTCCGCTGTTTAGAACTTACCGGGTGAAATCCAGTTTTGTTTACGAACCGGATAAACACAAATTGATGGGGCCTTTCCTGTGGAACACCCCGGCGATTGATTTTCCGTCCTCATTTTTCACCATTGATTTCCGGGTGCATAAAGAGGAGCCGAGAATAAATATTTTACTGAACTGCGATTGGTGGGAATCAAATAAATTTCTCAAAATGAGATTTGATAGCCGGGTGGATTCAGAAGAGGTCGAATATGGTTTGGCGGCCGGGACCCTTACCCGTCCCTGCAATGACCAAGCCCGTTTTGAAGTGCCGGCGCTGGGGTTTGCGGAAATTCATGACCCTGAAAAATCACTCTTGCTTCTGTCGGATGATAAATATGGCTTTGACTGTAAAAAGGGATCGCTGGGATTGTCACTGCTAACCTCGCCTTCAGATTGCGATCAAAATGAAGTGCCGGATCCCCTTACGGACCGGGGGCGTCATCAGCTTGAATTTTCGCTGCTCTTTGGAGACGGAAAACGGAGCCGGAGCGAATTGCATTTGGAAAGTCTCAAGCACCGTTCTCAACCCAAAGTTTTTTGGGGAGAGCTGGCGGATGAAAAGGTGGCCGGGGAAGGGTTGAAAGTGAAAGGCGCCATTCCTTTTTATGTGAAACCTGCGGAGAGCGGCATCTGTCTGTATCTTTTTGAGGCGAATGGAAAAGAGCAGGTTGTTGAGCTGACGGTCTCAGAATCCTGCCAATTCTTCAAATGCAATCTGCTGGGTGAAAAACAGGAACAAGTGGATGGCGAATTTAAAGTAAGCCCAAACCAGCTCGTTTGCATTTTCATTGAAATGCAGGCTTAAATTTTTTTATATCTCTCATCATAGTCAACTCTTTCCATTCGGAATGAAATATCCCCAAAGGTAAAATAATATGCGTACGTGTTTTCAGTTTCTCGGTTTTGTTGTGCTCAGTTTTTGCAGTTTATTGCAGGCGGGTGATTATTTTCTAACCGGCCGCACGGACAAGGATGTGGCGATTTATGAACCGGGCGAAGCGATTACTTTTCAACTGCAGGTTTTAGAAGACGGCCAGCCGGTTGCCGGAAAAAAGATTTCCTGGATAATGAGTTTTGATGGCGGGAAAAAAGAAACCGGTGAAGAAATTGCGGGAGAGGAGGGCGTGACCTTGGTGACCCAAATGGAAGCCCCGGGTTTTATCCGCCTGGATGCAAAAGCCTTTGACGAAGAGGGCAAGCCTCTGGAAGGAACCATCAATCAATGGGGCCGTGAGAAAGTCGGTTCTGTTTTGTTTGTAGGTGGTGCCTGTGTGCAACCGGAAAAATTGAAACCGGTTCCGGAGCCTGAAGACTTTGATGAATTTTGGCAGGGGATGAAGGACAAGTTGGCCGCAGTGCCGATGGACCCCGAGCTCACAGAACTCCCCAGTCCGGATCCCAAAGTGAAGTTATATGCCGTCAGTATCCCGGCTGCAACTGAGATGCCGTTGACGGGATATCTGTCGGTACCGATTGCGGAAGCCGGAACGTTAAAAGCGAAATGCTCGTTTCATGGCTACGGGTTCAACAAACACAGAGCGCCCGGCAAGGTGGATGCGAATCAAATTGTGTTTAACGTGAATGCCCACGGCATGGCTTTGGGAGAGGACGACGATTATTATGCAAAAATGAAAAAAGAAAATGCCGGTTATGGTTTCCGTGACGAAGAAAATGAAAATCCGGAAACCGCTTATTTTCATGATATGTCTCTCCGGGTGATGCGGGCCTTTGAATTTGTAAAGACCCTCCCGGAATGGAATGGAAAAGATTTGGAAAGCCATGGCGGCAGTCAGGGAGGCTTGCAGGGATTGTGGGGAGCGGGTTTGGATCCGGATGTCAGCGCTACCAAAAACTGGTCGCCTTGGTCTTGCGATTTGGCCGGAGGTCAAGTGGGCCGTATGGAAGGATGGCGTCCCAAATATAAAGATGCGCTGGCTTACTACGATCCGGTATTTCACGTGCGCCGCACCCAGGCTCAGGTCAACCTTACCGCAAATTATGGAGATTATACCTGTCCGCCTTCAGGCGTTTGGATCGTTTACAACCAAGTGCCGCATGACAACAAAAGCATGGAAGTGAGACAGGGTTGTTCCCACAGTTATACCATGAAACCTTACATGTCCTTCACGATTTCTCCGGAAGGCATTACTGCGGTGGGCTTGAAGGATCAGAAATAAGTCCGCGCTTATTTCTTTTCCAGAAACCGGGCGGAGAACAAAACCAGAATCAGCGCAGGCAAAATGGCTGCGAGGATTCCGGTGACGTTTTCAACCCAGGCTTGAGGGGGATTCCCCGCATCCGTCAACCGGTCGATAACCCAGCTGTGTAGCCAGACCATCGGAATGATCAGGATGATGCCGATGAGCAGGCAGGCGAAAAAGATATTACCACGTTGAGAAGGTTTTGTTTTGTTTTTCATGCGAACTTCAGGTTCATACTGAGGGTGACTGCTGAAAGTGTAATGGTTTATCTTTCAAGTGTCCATTTGTCATTCCAATAGATTTCCCGTCCGGTTATAGTGCGGTGCGGATTTTATTCGGAGGGACTTGGAGCGTCGAAGCCTTCAGTGTCTCAGGCAGGCTGAGCGGTAAGTGTTTGCTTTCCGGCGCATAAGGGTGTTGCGTTGTCCCGTTTCCAGTTGGGCCCCAGATCCAGTTCAGCTTTTACGCCTTCGGGGATGGTGAGGGTGAGTTGGAGTTCACCGCTTTTGATTTCCCAGCGGATACCGGCAAGTCCTTGCGGGGTTTCCAGAGATGCTTCCGCGTGGGTGAGGGAGCCGCCGGGACGGGGGCAGAATCGCAGCGATTTGTATCCCGAGTCGGCCGGCCGCAATCCGGCCACGGTTTCAATCATCCAGGCGCAGACCGCGCCGTAGGCGTAATGGTTGAAGGAGTTCATGGCCGGATCCTGGAATCCATCTGCTTCCGTCCAGCCGTCCCAACGCTCCCAAATGGTGGTGGCTCCGTTTTTGATGGGGAAGATCCAGGAAGGGTACTCTTCACATTCGAGAACTTTGTAGGCCAAATCGATTTCCCCGGCTTTTTCCAGGGCGGGAAGTAAATGGACCGTTCCCAAAAATCCGGTGTTCAGCTGATTGCCGTTTTCGCGCACGAGTTTGGCCAGATACTTTCCTGTGGCCACGGTTTGGTCGGGTTCGAGCAGATCAAATTGCAACGCGAGCACGCTGGCAGTTTGGGTGTCGATGTTGGGGATGCCTTCCGAAGTGAGGAAAGTTTTTTGGAAGGCTTTCCGAATGTCGGACGCGAGGCCGGCCCATTTTTTTGCACCGTCAGTGTCATCCAGAATCTCATGAAACGATTCCATCAGTTTGGCGTTGTTGTAATAGAACGCGGTACCGATCAGATCCTTGGGCGTACGTCCCTGCACATTGCCCAGACCGCCGTCTTTGGCCAGCCAGTCGCCGAAGCCACCCCAGGGGTCCACGTCTTGGTGTCCGCGGATATGGTCTTTGACTTTGTGTTCCGCCAGGTAAGTCATGTAGCGGGTGCAGGAGTCGAGTTGTTCTCTGATGATCTCTTTGTCGCCATAGGCACGGTAGTGTTCCATGGTGCAGATAAAGGCGGCGTCGGCCCAGCCGGAGTTGCCATCGGCGGGAAGGCCGAAGGCTTGAATGCTGGGGGCGACAGGCGGAAGGCTGCCATCGGTAAATTGGGAATCACGTAAATCCTGAAGCCATTTTTTGAAGAAGCTGTTCACGTCCATGATCAGGGCCGCGGTGCGGATGAACACTTGAGCGTCCCCGGTCCAGCCTAAACGTTCGTCGCGTTGCGGGCAATCGGTGGGGATATCGAGGAAGTTGCCTTTTTGTCCCCAGAGGGTGTTTTTAAACAATTGGTTGAGTTGGGGATGGGAGCAGTCAAAATGTCCGGTGCGCTCCATTTCGGAATGGAGGACAATGCCTTCAATTTCGCTGACGGTTCCGGCGGGGAAGGGGTGTCCCCAACTGGCTTCAACGTAGCGGAAACCGTGAAAGGTGAAGCGGGGCTCCCATTCGATTTCCTGATCGCCGGCAAAGGTATAAAAATCTTCGGCGGTGGCGCTGCGCAGATTTTCCCGATAGAGTTTCTTTTCCGGAGTTAAAATTTCCGCAAAACGCAAACGTAAGGTGGACCCTTTAGAGGCTTTGGCTTTGATCTTCACCCGTCCGCTGATGTTTTGACCGAGGTCATAAATTCCTGCACCATGTTTCGGATCATCGGCGATAGGGGTGGCGGGCAGATGTTCCTGACGCTTCACGGCCGGACCGTACCAGGGAACGATGTTGATGTTCTCCAGTTCGACGGTTTGCACGGGGACCCAGGCGCTGTCGTCAAAATCCGCATGGTTCCATCCCTGAGGGTGAAAGCGCATGTCGACTTGTTCACCCATGAGATTGTCCGCTGACAGAATGGCACCCTGACTGCATTTCCATGCGTCATCGCTGAGGATCATTTGTTGGTTGCCCTCGGCATCGGTGATTTCCAGAATAAGTTTGAGCCGTGGTTGTTCGCCGTAGTACATCCGGTCACTGCTGGCGTTGAATCCGGCATACCATCCGTCTCCCAATAGAACGGAAAGCACATTTTCGCCGGTGCTTACTTGTTCGGTGACGTCGATACTGCGGCTGCGGACGCGGACGTTGTAGTCGGTCCATCCGGGGAAAAAAACTTCATCGGAGACCGGGCTGGCATTCAGTTCGACCTCGGCCACGCCGAGAGCGGTGAAATGCAGGACCGCCCGGGTGGCCGCTTGCTTTAGGGTGAAGCTGCGACGTAAATAGGGGACGGGGGAGGAGCTGCGGGCACCGCCGTGCCAGGGGGCTTGAATCCAGTCGGCAGCGGAGAAGTCGGGAGAGGGGAATTCGGTCATGTTTTTTGGGGAGGTTTCTGGCTATTCTAAAGAATCCCGGGGAAGACCCTTGGGAATTTTTTTGATTGCTTTGCATGGGTGTAAACCCGCAAGTTAGATATATTTTTCGATGAAATAGGAATACAAAAGTACAAGCCAATGACAACTGCGTAATCGTAAAGTTGACTAAAAAAGAGCCGGGCGTGGGGTGGACAGGCGCCTTTCTTATATTTGCTTGATCCCTTCCGGGGTTGCCTGCACCGGGATGGGATCAGCGATAGCTTCTCCCTTCCGGAAATCTGATTCATGCCGGAAACCAATGATCTGCCATTGGTTCTGCCAACAAACTAGCTGGCCGGCATAAATGTGCAGGTTTGCGTCTGCAGGCTGAACTGTTCCTACGCCATGAAGTTTGTAGGGGCCCCATTTGTTGTCACTCACCATGCTGTAGATGGCGGGTATGAAAGAATGGTCAGGGAAACGCTGTTTCATTTCATCCGATATCATGGCGGGGTAGCAAGAGAAGACCAGGTACCATCGACCCTCTATGAAGTGAATGTTGGGGCATTCCATCTGACGCGCCATACGATCGGTCTCCAGAGGTGCTACCATTTCCCAGTGTTTCATATCCTGGCTTCGGGCACGGCCCACGACGCCTGCCGTATCGCGACAGGCCTCTGCTTCCTGTGCGCAAAGGAGGTGA
>CAKZLZ010000018.1 GCA_937127435.1 uncultured Verrucomicrobiota bacterium
TTTCACTCTGGAGATGAAGTAATACAAGTTTTGCTGTCCCGCTTTTCGGGGCCAGGCCACTCCACCGGATTCCAGCTAAGGTATAATCGCTCCATTCATCGCCCGGATGGTGTAGGTGAATTCGTAGATACCGGGGTCAACCCAATATTCAGGGAGGGTCTGAGGGCCGCAGCTGCCGGTGCCGACACCGCGTTGACGGTGATCGAGGTGTATCCAGGTTTCGGGGCGGCGGCGATCTTCGAGTTCGTGGGTATGGAAACTGGTCTGTAGATCGGCATCGGTGAAGTGCCGGACGGAAAACTCCATCCAGTCATCTCCCTCGAAATGGAGGGTCATGGCCCCGTTGGACAATGCAAACCAACGTACATCGGTCTTGTTACCATTTTCCTGGGGCAGGATGTAGTTGACCAACTGATCATCTACTGTTCCCGAATATCGTCCAACCGGCATGCCGGATTTCCGGTCCCCATGTGACTCTCCGGGACCGCGGCCAAACCATTCAACCTGCTCGAAGCCGGGCGGGGTGGCGCAAACCACCCCCACTCGGGCCAAACTGGGAAGGCTCTTATCTATCTCTACCCGATTCTCCACCCGGATGGCACCATTCGGCAGTTGGTGGATCCGCTCCTCGTGTACAATACGTTTTTCAGGATCCGCAGCGACCAGGACCGTCACCCGTTTCATGGTTCCGTCATCAAGAGCTTCCTGGTCTTGAGAGAATATGTTTAGATCATCTAATAGTCCTGCTTTCCGCCATTGACCGAGTGGGCGATCTTCTTGACCGGTCCAAAGTCGGATACCATCGTTATCGATGGTCGCCCGGGATAAACACAAGCTGGGCCAGGTGATCAACAACTCCTGCTCGTTGCACATGAGCCCGGCAGGGAGATCCTGCTCTTTCCGCAAAGCCAGTCCCGGCAGGCAAGGAAATGCTTCCCTTTTCCCCGGTTGCACTGGCAGTGCCACCTGTTCCCAGGCCACCTCATATCCTGCATCGCACCAAGCAGTTGCCTTTCCGGCTTTAAAACGGAACAGCACATGACATTCCCGGCCTGCCGCATCAGACAGAGGCAATTCTAATTTTAATTTCTGTGGTTTACTTGGCACCGCGGTCAACCCCGGCAGCCCCCCCCGGGCTGTCACCACACCGTCCATGGTTAGTTCCCAACTACCGGTTAACCAGCTAAGATCCGTAAACCACTGCTTGCAAGTTACTGTCAGTTCCCCATCAGCATACGCCACACCCACCGGCTGAGCCAACTTCTTGAACTCTTCCATATAAGGTTTTGGGGTCCGATCAGGCCATACCATTCCATCAGCGCAGAAGTTGGCATCGTGAATCGTTTCGCCAAAATCTCCACCATAGGCCCAGTAGTCGCGGCCTTTGTCATCAGTCTGCAGAATGCCGTGATCCAGAAACTCCCAGATGTAACCACCCTGCAGGCCATGGCACTCCTCGAATGCCTGCCAATATTCATGCAGACTTCCGCAACTGTTGCCCATGGCGTGAGCATATTCACAGAGGATGAAAGGGCGGTCTTCCGTGGTGGTTGCCGCCCAGTCACGCATCGCCTTGATCGTGGCGTACATGGGATTTATGATATCGTTACTGACCCGGCGACCGTCTTTCCAGCCCCAGCCATTCTGACGCCACAGGACATGAATATCGCCTTCATGGTGCAAGTAGCGACTGCTATCCAGCCGTTTCACTGCGGCTGCCATCTCGTCATGGTTGGATCCGTTTCCTGATTCATTTCCAAGACTCCAGCCGATAATGCTCACATGATTGCGGTCCCGCAGCACCATGCGTTCCCCTCGTTCCACAAAGGAGTTGCGCCATCGGGTGTCGCGGCACAGCGAAGCATAATTGTCATGGGTTTCCACATTGGCCTCGTCCAGTACGTAGAGTCCATACTGGTCGCAGAGCTCGTACCAATATGGATCACTGGGATAGTGTGATGTGCGGACGGCATTAAAGTTGTATCGCTTGAGCAGACGGATGTCCGCCTCCATGCGTGCGCGGGTCATCACCCGGCCGAGACAGTCGTCGTGCTCGTGACGGTTGATTCCCCGGATCATCACGGCTTGTCCGTTCACGAGCAGTTGACGATCCCGTACCTCCACACTGCGAAAACCGGTGCGCAGGTGATGATGATCCAACACGGTGCCATCTTCCTCCCGAAGTCGCACCCTAAGATGGTAGAGTACGGGATCCTCGGCCGACCAGATACGGCAATTGGCGACGGAAACCTCGAAGGAGACCGCATCACCGCTGATGCGGAACTGTCGATTCAACGGAGCGGATGTAGAGGCGATTTCAGTGAGGTTGGGATCCTGGACCACCAAGTCCACGACAAAATCCCGGTCTGGACCCTCGGGCAACCAGGTGTCGTCATGACGGATTGCCACCTGGACTTTCAGAGATCCCTTTCCGGTCTTGAAGTCGGGAGTTCCACAAGCGAATACATCCTGCAGATAACTGTGAGGGGTTGCTTCCAGATAGACATCCCGGGTGATGCCACCATGCCACCACTGGTCCTGATCCTCGATATAATTGGCATCGGCCCATTTCGCCACCCGGGCCACCAGTAGGTTTTCGCCTGCCACCAAGAATGGAGTGACTTCGAATTCCGCCGGCAAACAGGAGTCCTTGGACATGCCCACCCATTGACCATTGATGTAAATTTCCAGATAACTGGCTGCCCCACCCACATGCAGCACCACCCTCTGGTCTGCCCATCCCTCAGGGAGGGTAAATTGCCTGCGATACACACCAGTCGGATTTTCTTCCGGAACCCGGGGAGGGTAATTGTCGTAGGGCATCCTCACATTGGTGTAGATGGGTTTGTCCCAAAGGTTCTGCATAGTCCAACAGGAAGGAACCGGTATCTCCATCCAATTCAGGTTCTCTCCTTCGAAGTTCAACCGCTCCGGTTCCACAGCTCCCATTGATACGTGCAGAGAAAATTTCCAAGTGCCATTGAGGGATAAATGGTCGTCCCGGCGACCGAGGCCATGCATGGGTAACCGATTGATTTGGGTGAGTTCAGGGAGTTCCCAGAGATTATCGGAGAGTTGTGGGGGGAAGGTCATAGAAATTTATTCAGATTTCTCTAATTACGGAAAGTGATAAGATAAATGCAGGCAGTAGAGAATGGAGGAAATGAGCATTTTGGTTCTGCGTGGATGCAGGCTAAGAATCGGGTACAGTAATATTATCTCTAAAAGTAAGGACGCGTCCCGATTAAAAACACTTAATATGAATTGTCACAATCGGTGCAAGTGAAAACGGCCTCCATTTTGTACTAATCTATTTATGTGTATGGGTGTTGCCTGGTATCCATATGGGCTGCTGTGAAAAGGAACACATCTCCTCACCGGCGGTAGTGATGACGCCCAGCAGGCTATCTAATGCTAATTTCCCAACAGCTTTTGGGGTAAATTCCAACCGGCTCCAATTATGAGTTTTCGGGAGTGGAATACCTTGATTCGATAACGTGATTATCCCCAAATCGCGACCAGGGATGATTTTTGTTGCATCCAAATAGGCTGAGATTTTTGGCATTAGATGATCATTCGACACGTAGATCGCATCTGGTGGAGCCGCTCCCTTTAGCAATTGATCTAAAAGATACGCAACACTCTCCATTTTTTCGGGAGCAACCAGCAAAAATGACTCATAAGATAATCCACATTGATTCAAAGCGAATTTAATGGATTGTTTTCGCCATTCTACCGGACGCATACGGTCTTCGATGGCGATGACCGCAATTCGGCGATATCCCTCCGTCGCGAAGATATTCACCGCCCGGGCCACGGCGGAAGTGTCATCAATATCAATCAGGGGTTCAAGAAATACAGTTGGATGACGCGCAAGGTAAATATAGCTCGTAGGAGGCTTTATATTTCCATGTGCGATCGCAAAAGCCTGTTCGAACAGGCTCGCCCAGCGGGTTACGACGAGGAAACCGTCTGCAGGGTTTGATTTAAGTTCTTCTGCAATGTCTTCCGCATTGCGGGGATCTGCGTTCCCATGGGCGAGTGTGTGCAGACTCACTTCATGATGTAAGTCTTTTGCACGCTCCACAATCCCGTCAATGACAAGATGGTCCGGCTGGTTCTCTAATTTAAAATCACTCCATAAAGCCAAGCATAGTCCTTGCCGGGGAAATACCCGTCCCGGGGTAGTTGAAGGTTCTGCAAATAGGTGTTGGGCCAGTTTTTTTTCTTTTTGGGTGAGAACCAGGCTTTCCACGTCTTCCTGCTTAAACACTTTTCGCACAAAAGTTCCGCTGCCATGAAATCGGGCGGCCACGCCTTCATCCACCAGATCCCCCATGGTACGATGAATCTTCATTCGGTTCACCCCCAACATTTCTGCCAATTCACGGTCTGATAAAAACCGCATACCCGTCTTAACGGGATGCTGACTTAAGGCGTACCTTATGATTTTTTCAACTTTATTCATGGTCTGTGACACTAGCGGGAACTTGCTTGTGCATCAAGATGCTATGGTTGAAAATACAAACAAATAGACATTGCAACACATACCGCATTGTGTCACAAAGTGATTTATGAAGAAGTTGGCAAATCCAAGCACGGAGCAAATCGGCGCGAATGGTATGTGCGGGCCGAGTCTATGTAAAATATATAACGTGCAAGCGACTCCCGGAAAATCGAAGCCAAACCATACCCAGTATAGAAATATGGGGTTTACGCTCATTGAGCTTCTGGTAGTGATCGCGATCATTATCTTGATTGCAGCATTGGTCTCTCCCGCGTTAATGCGTTCTTTAGAAGCGGCACGGTTCGCCGGATGCAGTAGCAATCTTCGCCAAATAGGATTGACCGTTTATCAATATACCGTTGAAAATAAAGGGAAGCTACCCCAAGGAGAACGATGGTGGATTCAAGATGCCCCCATACCAACATTACTCGGTTATGACAAATGGGACCCCAAGAAGTATAATAACCGGAAATCTGGAACGCTTTTCGTTTGTCCATCCGCTCGAACAAAATATTATGGCAGTCATATTGATTACATTGCGAACATTCTTGTCATGCGTCACCCCAACAGCTCGCCCCCTTGGTTAATGATAGATCAAGTACTTGAACCTGCGAACACTGCGATGATGTTTGATAAGAAAAGCAACACCACAGGCAATATTTTGGACGGGTTTACAGGATATTGCAATTATCAAAATTATGTAAACGAAGCCTCCCGTATCCTCCCTGAACGTCATGGTCATCGTCATAACATACTCTGGGTAGATCTTCACGTCTCCGTTTTGCCAAGCGGAAATTTGACGAAAGAAAATTTTTATCCAAATGAATGAGCCTAAGGAAGTCGCTTCATATTTAGACGGAGGTTCTGTGCGATTTCCATTTCGGACATATGCCTACTGAAGTGAAGCGACAGAGGAAATGAAGAATGATTCAGAAACCAAACATTGTATTTATTTTAGCTGATGATCTGGGATGGTGTGATCTTGCTGCAGATGGCAGCCGGTTTCACGAAAGCCCAAACATTGATCGCATTGCGAAAGAAGGCATGCGGTTTACGCAGGGATATGCGGCTAGTCAGGTATGCAGTCCATCACGTGCAAGTATTCTTACAGGGAAGTATCCCCCAAGGCACGGTATCACGGATTATATAGGTGCCCTGTCAGGGGAGGCTTGGCGTAAGCTGGGTCGATTCAACAAACTGCTCCCTGCTGAATATGAGCACGGACTTCGTGAGGACGAAATTACCTTCGCCGAAGTTTTACGCCGTGCGGGTTACCATACCTTTTTCGCAGGGAAATGGCACTGTGGTGAGGAGGGGGCTTATCCTGAAAACTTTGGGTTTGAAATTAACAAGGGAGGCTGGAAAGTGGGTTCTCCAGCAGGAGGATATTTCGCACCATGGGTTAATCCATCCCTTCCCCCGGGGCCTGCTGGAGAATCATTGCCCATTCGATTGGGAAAAGAAACTTCTCAGTTCATCGCTGAGCACAAAGATCAACCTTTTTTTGCCTACCTCTCATTCTATTCTGTGCACGGCCCCCTCCAGACAAGCCAGGCCCGTTGGGAAAAGTTTAGACAAAAAGCAACGATGCATGATGCACCCGAAAAACGCTTTATTTTTGACAGAACTCTGCCCGTTCGACAAATACAGGATTGCCCCATTTACGCAGGAATGATTGAGGCCATGGATGAAGCGGTCGGTATTGTCCTTGATCAACTTGATGAACTCGGCCTCGCAGAAAATACACTTGTCTGCTTCACCTCAGATAATGGCGGCGTTTCCTCGGGTGATTCATATGCGTCCTCGATGTTGCCTTTACGCGGAGGAAAGGGACGTCAATGGGAAGGTGGAATCCGTGAACCTTTTTACGTCCGCATGCCTGGAAAAATTAAGGAGGGTACTCTTTGTGATGTACCCGTCTCTGGTATCGACTTTTATCCCACTTTCATGGATTTCGCTGGACTTCCTGTTCCTTCAGAGCAAATAATTGATGGTCAGAGTATTCTCCCGTTACTCATGGGGGAAAAGAAAACGGAACTTCTTGAACGTGATCTCTTCTGGCACTACCCCCACTACGGGAATCAGGGTGGAGACCCATCCTCAACCATCAGAAATGGAGACTGGAAGCTTATTCATTACTATGAAGATGACCGTGATGAACTCTACAATCTGCGAAGCGATCCCGGCGAAACAAATGATGTGGTTGCATTCAACAAAGAGATGGCAACCACGCTGCGCCAACGTCTTGATACGTGGCTGACCGAGGCCGAGGCGAAAATACCTTCGCATGACCCCCAGTATGATCCAACAAGCGAGAGCGATTACTTGCATAACCGTGAACATGAGTTGATGCCGGCATTAGAAGTGCAACATGCCCAATATCTGGATGCAAAGTGGCAGCCGGACGAAGACTGGTGGGGAAGCCAAATCACTATTGATTAATTTAGAGACACACATATCTTTTGCCGTTAGCCACAGAGAACACACATGACTTTCTACACTCTAAATCAGCACTCGCACCCCCCTCTCTTTTTCTTCCATCCCCACCCTATCTGTGCATGGGGAAACTCTGAATCGAAGTGGCGGTGACTTATACCTGTTCCGATGCTGCATTCTTCTTGAATTCTTTCAGAAGTATTTCTGATTTTTGGACCCTAAAATTTAGTAACTATTTATGACACAATACTCCGCCATCACCGAAATCCGCCTTCACAAAGCCCTGCCCCGCCTGCAAAATCACTGTTACCGCGACACACGCCCGGTCTCTCTGTCTGCCTGGCACGTGGGAGGCGAACCCGTGTCCCTGGAGCAGGCCCTGCAGGCCGAATACACGACTTTCGCCGTTGGCGATGCGTGGGGAAAACAATGGGATACCACCTGGCTACGAGTTACCGGCACCCTACCCGCTGACTGGAAGCGTGAAAAAACAGTGCTCCGGGTTCGTCTTAACGCCACCGGACGAGAAGGTTTTACCGCAGAAGGTCTCGTCTATATACATGGAAGCCTTGCTTGTGCTCTCAATGCAAATCGTGATGAAATCCCGGTGGGAAATTACTGGGGGCCGGGAGAGGATTTCGAACTCAGAATCGAGGCCGCCGCCAATGTGGCTCAATGTGACGGGGCCGCAGTTCCTGCCTCGGACAAGCTTTGGTACAAGCTGGATAAAGCCGAACTGGCCTGTGCCGACCGCGAAGCCCTCGCTTTCCTGCTGGATTATGAAGTCGCCCTCGAAGCGATGGATGTCCTCCCCCAAGATGCCCCCCGCCGCGTGAATTTGCGCAAGGCGCTGAACCAAAGTCTTAACATTCTGGAACTTGAGGACGACATCTCCGCCGCCCGCGCTGAATTGGCTCCGGTGTTGAAAAAGCAAAACGGGGATACTGTACATTCCCTCACCGCCATCGGTCATGCTCATATCGACACAGCCTGGCTCTGGCCACTGCGGGAGACCATCCGTAAATGTGCTCGAACTTTTCTCGCGACCCTCAACTACATGGATGACTATCCGGAGTATGTTTTTTGCTGTTCCCAGGCCCAGCAGTACGACTGGATGGAGGCCCACTACCCGGAATTGTTTTTCCGAATTCAGGAAAAAATCAGGCAGGGACAATGGGAACCCGTCGGCAGCATGTGGGTGGAAATGGATTGCAACCTGGCCGGCGGCGAATCGCTGATCCGGCAGCTGGTCAAAGGCAAAGCGTACTTCGAAAAAAAATTCGGATATGAAACCCGGGATGCCTGGATCCCCGACGTGTTCGGCTATTCCGCCGCCCTGCCCCAGATTTTTAAAAAATCCGGCATCGACTATTTCGTGACCCAAAAGATATCCTGGAACCAAACCAATAAGTTCCCCCATCAAACCTTTTACTGGGAAGGCATCGACGGCACCAAAATCTTTTCCCATTTCCCGCCTGCGGACACCTACATCGGCAACATGTCCGCAAAAGAATTGGCCTTCAGCCAAAGCAACTTCAAAGGGCACGCAAACTCTGACAGGTCGCTGTACATTTACGGACACGGTGACGGAGGCGGCGGCCCCACCACCGGGATGCTGGAACGCATGCGGCGCTTCGGGAATTTCGAGGGCATCCCGCCGGTCCGCCCCGGCAAAGTGCTCCCCTTTCTTGAGGAAACCGAAAATACGGCTACCGATCTTCCCGTCTGGGTCGGTGAACTTTATCTGGAACTACACCGCGGCACCTACACCACTCAGGCCCGCACCAAGTACAATAACCGCACATGCGAATTCCTGCTTCGGGATACAGAATTTTTAGATGCGATCGCCGCGACACTGGACCCCGACCACAAGGAACAGGCGGCGGACCCCGCCCACTCGGTTTACGATGTAACACCGACTGGAGCCACCCGTCACGCGGATGCCCTCGACAGGGCATGGAAACTTCTCCTGTTGAATCAATTCCATGACATTATCCCCGGTTCATCGATCACCTGGGTCTACGAGGATGCCGAACGCGACTACGCCACCATCCGAGAATTGTGTGCGTCTGTGCTAACGCCCTGCCTCAACACCCTGGACACGCGCATAGATACGCGAAACCTGACCCATCCCTTCCGCATTCTCAATACCCTTGGATTTCCCCGGGAAGAAATTGTGGATCTGCCCGGACACGGTCTGCAAAGGGTACAGGTTCCCGCCTGTGGATATACAGTGGTGGAAGCAGAGACCCATCCCGTCCAAGCACAGATTACAGCCGAGGAATTACCCGCAGGCGGCATTCGCATTGTCAACGGTCCTCTCACCGCAACGTTCGATTCTACAGGTCGCCTCACCAGTCTCTGGGACGAAGAGGAACAACGGGAGATCATGCTGGACGGTCAACCCGGAAACCAGTTCCTGCTGCATTCCGATATTCCAAACGCCTGGGATGCATGGGACATCGATATTTTCCATCAGGAAGTCCAACAGGAACTGACAGTGAGCGAGACATTGACCCTGGTGGACGCATCCCCGCTTCTGGTCCGCCTCCGCCTCCGCCGTGACTTCAGTGCGTCGAAGATGACCCAGGACATTGTGTTCCGGGCCGGGTCGCGGCGCATCGACTTCGAAACCGAGATCGACTGGCAGGAGGACCACAAACTGCTCAAGGTCGCTTTCCCCGTGGATATCCTCTCTCCCAAAGCCACCTACGAAATTCAATACGGTCACGTGGAGCGCCCCACCCATTTTAACACCAGTTGGGATCAGGCGCGATTCGAAGTCTGTGCACATAAATGGGCCGACCTCTCCGATAACGGATACGGTGTGGCGTTACTCAACGACTGTAAATACGGCTACGATATTCACGGAAATGTCATCCGATTGAGTCTGCTGAAATCCTCCACCGCCCCCGATCCCACAGCCGACCGGGGCATCCAGCGCTTCACCTACGCCCTCTATCCGCATGCGGACGACTGTCGAAAAGGTGGCGTGATCGAAGAGGCCTATCAGCTCAACGTGCCACTGCGGATCGCCGAGCTTCCAGTGTGTAAAGGAAATCTTCCCTCAGAGCATTCCTGGTTTCAAGTGAATCGCGAGGGGGTATTGATCGAATCTGTGAAACGGGCGGAGGACGGAGATGGAATCGTGGTGCGTTTATACGAAAGCCGGGGCACTCGCGGTATGTGTCTCCTCTCATCTCCTTTAAGTTTTCAACAATGTAGTATTACGGATATGTTGGAACGCGAAACGGGACAGGTATCTTTGGAGAACGGCTCAGTACGTTTCGCAGTAACTCCGTTTGAGATTATTACCTTAAAGTTTTCATGTTGATGAAACGAAGCCTTTAAACATATTTATCTAATGACCGATTATTTATCTTTTTTCACAACCCGGTGACAACCTGCATGTTTTCGATGGGACGTGGGATGCCGCATTTCCTGGAGAACCCAGATTCTCCGAGGCAAACATGTCGTGCAAACTGTGAGGAAACACAGGCGCAACTCCTGACGAGTTTCCTGCCCTTGTTTGAATCCTTTTAAATCTCCAACTAAAAACATTTATGACCGGCTCCCAACCCAAACATCCTTTTGATCATGACCGACCAACAGCGATGGGATGCCATGGGCTGAAGCGGCGGATGGATCAATACACCCAACCTTGATCGCATTGCAGTGGAGGGCGTTCGCTTCTCGAACTGCGTCACGAATTCACCCGTCTGCATTCCTGCCCGGGTTTCACTTGCAACAGGACTCTATCCACACAACACGGGTATCTGGCAAAACCTTAACCATGACATGTCCGCAGATACACAGACCTGGATGCAGGCGATTCGTGATGCGGGCTACAGAACCAGTCTGTTCGGTAAAACCCATCTACATCACCATTCGGGAGATCTGCGGGAGCGAGAGCATCTTTTGCACGCTTACGGGTTGCAGGATGTAGATGAGGTCGGCGGCCCCCGGGCCAGCGCCAGGGTTTTAACCCATCTGACCGAACATTGGGAACAAGCTGGCCTTTGGGATGCATACAAAGAAGATTATGATGAGCGATTCACAAACAAGCCCTACGTCGTTCGACCGTCAACCCTTCCCCTGGAAGAGTATGCCGATGTGTACGTAGGGCAAAAAGCCAAGCAGTATTTAAAGGACTACGACCGACCAGAGCCCTGGTTCTGCTGGGTAAGCTTCGGTGGTCCCCATGAACCTTGGGACACACCGGAGCCTTATGCCAGTATGTATAAGCCCGAAGATATGCCGAAACCAATCCTTCCCCCCCAGACTCCCGATGAGCGCCCCCAAGGCATCTTGGACAAAAGATTAACAGAGGCACCAAAGTTGAGTCCAGAAGAAATTGCGGCAATGCGAGCGGATTATGCAGGAAATGTTACCCTGATCGATGATCAGATCGGAGAGATTCTCCAGACCCTTACCGAGCGGTGTGAACTGGATAACACTGTCATCGTTTTCTCCTCCGATCATGGAGAAATGAATGGTGACTACGGCTTGATTTACAAAGAAACATTTCTCAACGGTGCAGTTCGTGTCCCGCTTCTGGTGCGCACTCCCAGCACGCTGAAGGGCGAAAACGCGGGCGCCGTCGTCGACGCTCTGACAGAGTGGTTTGACATTGGACCCACTCTTGTAGAATTGGCCGGTGCTACACTCACCCACACGCAGTTCGCAATGTCGTTATGTGGCGTTGTCAACGGGTCCAACGCAGAACACAGGCCCTTCGTCATATCAGAGCTAAAAGGTGAGATCATGTACATGGACAAACAATGGAAGCTGTTCTTGAACAAAGAGGGACGTCCTTATTGCCTTTTTTCCCTCATCCACGACCCCGACGAAGTCCGCAATCTCGTCTGCGATGAATCACTCAAGAATGTTCAGTTGGATATTCGAGTCTGGATTCAGGAGCACCTTGTACGATCACAAGTACGCCTGGGTGAATACCATTGAGAAACTACAGAACGATAAAGGACGTAGCGGAAAAAGCATGCGAAATCTTCGAAAACCTCTTGGCCGAGTAAAAAAAGGTGACCCGAAACCAAGATGGCCGGTCGTTGCGACCGAAGGTCGGAACCGGAAAGGTAGCTTCCCGGCTTACGCCTTGTCGGGACTTCCAGATCGTATCAAGTGCCAGTTGATCCCAAAGAGTAAGAGGCAAACAGTAATCTCCCCAAGATAGAGGACTTTACGTTGGTGCCCTTTACCCGACTGTTTTCCGACTACGCTCCAGTAACGGTGATGCTTGCCACACCATCATTTTGAGTTTTAACATTCATTCCATATCGAAACCTCACCGGCATTGAACTCCAAAGCCCACCCCTGCGGTACACTTCTATAACTTTTCCAAAGACATGAATCTACTTGCATATGACCCTACGTATCCTGCTAACCCATAGGGTTTAGGGGAAAAGATTCGTAAAGCAAGGATGGATAAGGGCTGGCAGGTGAAGGAGCTTGCAGCCATGCTTGGTGTGGATGAGAACACGGTTTTAAACTGGGAGCTTCGTGGGATGAAGCCGAGGAAGCATATGAAAGAGCTGAAATCGTTACTTATATTAAACAATTGTCATAGTAGATAATCTATAAAAAATATAAACAATACATTCGTTACGAATTGTGCATTTTGCAAAAAATAACTTGACTATATTTGTGATATTTTGGTTCTGTGGCTAAGGCTAAGTGAAATAATACTGAAATCCAAAACATCAGGGAAGTAATGAAAAATGTGTCAAGCAAAGGTTTACCCTTTAGTTCCCTATTAATTCTTCTGGTAATCTTTTTGTTACCAATACAAGTGACCGCAATCGAACCTCCTGAGTGGATTAGGGTTGGAACAGCGACAAATGTACGAGCAAGTTATGGCCTTTCAGCAAATCCACTATTTGAGGCCTCTGTTGGTGAGGTAGGAACAGTGATGGAAGGACCTGAAGAATCAGATGGATTTACATGGTGGTATATTTATTGGCAAAATCATTCCCAGTATGGCTGGGCTGCTGAGGGGAATAACAGACTTGTTGTTATTAAACCTGACAAACCAAAGACAAACAACCCTGGATCGACATCAAGCGGAAGCGCACCGATCATTTCATCTTTACGGCCTACATTTGAATGGACTTTGATGCCTAAGGCATCGAGTTATGAAATTTATTGGAGTGAAAATCGACAAGGTGCAGACGTACACGAATCTGGGAAAATCGATCATAGCCCCGACAGCTCTTGGAGATTACCTTCTTCGATGCCCTTAAAACCTAATACAGTATATGTGTGGGATATGGTCGCCAAAAGCAGTGCAGGAGAAAGCCCTGTTGCTGAAAACAGATTTTTCAAGACCCCTAATCTAACCCCAGAACTGGTATTTCTTTCGATCGACACCTTGAGTGACGACAATGAAGGCGAGAGCCAAGGAAACGGTGACGGAATTGTAAATCCTGGCGAAAAGATTGAGCTTGATATAAACATCGCCAACATCGGAAATATGGATTCCAGTGACGGAACACTATCACTATCCACAGAAAGCGAATACGTAGTGCATATAGATGACACACCTTCAACCCTTAGAGGTATTGATATAGGTGATGATCGAGAAGGATCTGGAGATTTTGATATACTCATTTCTGATGACTGCCCAGACAACACTGAGATTACATTTACTCTCACTATGGAGACCCCAGAAGGACTATGGGAGGACACCGTTTCCTTCACAGTATATGTTGACCACCCTCCGGCAGAGAAAGCAGTGCTTTTATCTCCAAAAGAAAGTTTTTTGTCGAAGCTTGGGAAATTGACATTAAGTTGGACCATTGGAAATACAGCCGAAGCAGCAACCCTATATTTTGGTCCAGCCAACGAACCTATAGAATATAATCAAGTCGGTGATTACCGTGACACCATCGCAACTTTGTTAGTAAATGAATATACAGATTACATCTGTCGGATTGATACAGTAAACCCTGATGGCGAAATTACAGTAGGTGATGTGTACAATATTAATTACCAACGGACAAATACAACCGGACCGGACGGCTGCACACTAGAAGGAATCAAGAAAACTGATATTCGATCAATTATTCCCACCACCACGTATGATGACCATGTAGGTCGAGACTATAATGACAACGGCGGTATGGGTAATGATGGCGATGTGGGAAATATAGTTGTTTCACCGGTGACGGGCACAATCACATACTTTGACACATATCCTAAAGATTCACTAGACTCTGATTACGGTGAACTGCTCGTTGCAATAAAAACAAGGGTCAACCCAAATACTGACTTTCTTCGATTTGATGAAAAGAACATACCCACAGGGAATGATAATGTCACTGTGTTTGCGGGTCACCTGAGTAAAATCCGATACGATAAAGATGGTAATAAAGAAAGTAGCGCTTGCCCTATTCCTCTTGCGATTGGCGACAAAGTCATTGCCGGTGAAACACCCATTGGATATATAGCAGATTCTGGACACAATGGAGGATATGATCCTCATGTCCACATAGGGATATTGCCCTACATAGAAGATGGCGTAATTGATACATCTGATTTAACAAGTTCAAGCGCATTCCCTGGTCGAATCCTCGCCACAACAAACAATCCGGACAATATCAGGTCGGGTATGATTGACCCCGCAAAATTCACTTCTATCGATGACTGGAATAATGCGTTTAGCCAACAGAAAATATTTGGGATTTTCTTGAATGGTAATAATGAACCCATTGTGGGTTCACCTATAACAGTTACAAAAACATCTACCCTAGCAGTCCAACGCTCGTTCTTAATGACAACTTCTAGCCTTTCATCAGAATCTAGTTCTTCTCCAAGCTCATGGACGATTTACCCAAATGAAGATGGAAGATTTAGTTTTGATTTTCTACCTCAAGGAAGCTTCATTTTTTCCATCTCAAGCTCAAATCCTGCCATTAATAATTTACAGTCTGATGTTGTTATCGGTGCCGAAAACATCGAGCTACATCTACAGGAATCTAATTTGGCAATAGCGCCGTACGTAGAACAAATCCCTGAAAAGATTCACGTAGACGAAGGCTCTCAAGCAGACATTAGGCCAATTATTTCCGGAACAGGTCCAATACAATTCGAATGGAAAAAAGACGGCACCACGGTGGTCTCTTCAAATCTAGCTCCTTTAGTGGTACCATCTGCTTCTAGTCAGTCTGATGGACTGTACACATTAAATATGAGCAATAACGCAGGAAATCTATCAACTAATATTGTATTGATTGTCCACCCAAAGCTAAAGAGCAATATGAGACCAAATCAACTATTTTGGACTGCCGCCTTTTCTGATTGGTCATTAGAAGAAACAACAGACTTACAAAATCCTAATTGGATACCGGCACAGGGGGAACCCAACACAGATGGAAGTGATAAAGTATTTACTCCAAATTCTGGAGGTACTGTAAAATTTTACCGGCTACTTAGAAGTATTGATCCCTGAAGTTTTCAGGGAACATGAGTTTCAATAACTCAAAGCCCCTTCAGTTTCACTTTGAGTTTCTCAATCTGTTTTTCCAGACTTGCCTTCTTAGCAGCTTTCGCTCCTTCGATTTTGGAAGATGCGATTTCCACCACCTTCTCTAATTCTTCAAAAGAAAGCTCATTGTAGGCACGCTTACTAAGGAACACAGAGCGGACGTCTGCGGAGCCAACTTGCTTCGCCGGTTTCTTTATTCTGCCTGGAACTCTTTTTGCGTCCTTAGCCTTGGGTTTCTTGGCCTTAAGCTCACCAAGTTTGGCCTTGCGGTACGCAATCTCGCCTTTGGCATTGGTTTTAAGGGCATCGCCCTCTTTGACCCAGACACAACCGCTAGGTGGCCTGCCAGGGTACTTGGGATTCTTCACGGGTTTGTATTGGATGTCCTTACAATAAGTGTTTTGATCCTTAGAACAGACTCTTCAAGAAAAAACCACCCAAGTAATTTTATCAATTATCACTCCACGTTTTCCATAATCCCCAAGAAACCATCATTAGTACCCCAAAATATACAGGGAGCACGGATAGCCCCAGTAGCGCAGCCGCATTACTTTTCGGCAGAACATATGCAGTGATTCCTATACAGAGTACGGCTACCATGACTGCAAGTTTTCTTCGATGGGTTGAATGCTCCCTTCGACTTCTATCTTGAATCAGCGCAAGCAATCTAATGAGCACCATCGCGACCATAAAAGCGGCCCCTATTACTCCAACAACATCTGGATTCGACATGTTTCAGCTCCGTATGTGTTACGTTTCTAAAAGGTCAGTGTCTCATCCTTAACCTGAATTGGGTTTGTTCAACTTCTGAAATTTGTCTGAAAAGCTTAAGGATGCAGCCCTGTATCAAAAAATGTCAAAAAGCTCTTATCAGTAAAAGACTTTCTAGGTCTTGGTTTATCATTTATTGAAAGTTTCGGCCCCATCACTTGTCCACAGAGCCACCTTAGCTGCATTGAATTCCAAAGCCCAATCATATTGTTTCATACTAGGGTTGTAGTTATGAATAACAACTTTCCCCATCATACCATCTTGATGCAGTGCTCCAAGCCTGGTTATAAAAGAAGCCTGAGCACACAGAAACAAGTGTATTTCCGTCGAAATTTTGTTCAGACCAGTAAGTAAGTGCGCAACCTTCTTAGCCACGCCTGCTTGGACGACCTCACAAGGCAAAGCATCATACTTACATTCAAAAGGTAATGACACATGTATAACCCTACCAACGAGGGCGGGTGGAAGCTCTGAATCCATTATATCCAGTGAAAAAGAAACTGCCACTCCCACAGGACCGTTTTCGGATTTTGATATTTCTTTTTGTATATCACTAAGTGTTTCATAGCCCCTGTATGAAAATACAGGTTCGACAGGACGACCGACATCATCAAGAATGACCCATTCATTCCTTTCTCGATTATGATCCATATATACTATTGGTAAATGTCCATCACGGAGCGTTGCTCCAATAACATACAATGACGGAACAGACCCGAGAGCGGCAACAAAAGCTTCTGTCGCCTCTGGATGCTCCATTCTCCTCATAATGCTTTGATGTACTCCAGGATACTCTCTGCAAATTGATGCCGGGTCACGCGAGTCTATGTAGTCGATATTTAGTGGAGAAGCAAAAGCGACTTTTTCTTTCGGTAAAGCATCCCGGGGCAAACTTGGGTTAGAATTTGGAAAACCTCTATAAAACAGCAACACCGAACCTCTTGATACATCGGCCTGATCTAACTGCCGATACCTTCGCATTAGCAGGAAACATCCAAGCAAGAATGTGATAAACCCAATTGAAAAAATTATTAACCCTACTCCACCTAAATCAAAATCCAGCAACAACGGTTCTTCCCCGAATCCAGGAATAATGAGCTTTAGAAAGAATGAAAACCCACCGCCCATCATCATGGCTCTTCCCGTTTTCACAAAAAATACTCCAATTCTACACCGAAGATCACCTTTATATTTCTTCCAAACTGCAAGAGCCTGATTTATCATCTGGAGTATCGAATCAGACATACTTCTCTCCTTGAGGTTGAACTCTTACAAGAGTTTCTTTTATACCAACTATCACAAATACAAAGAGTCGTATTTGTGGATTACGTTTCACACACAATTCCCAATCCTCTAGGTCTTTTCGAGAAGGTACTGGAAAACAGCAGGGATGCGTATGCCAATTCCCGATGTAAAACCTTTCTCCGCCCGATTGCAGAAAAGCCCTTTGGACAGCTCGATCATGATGCTTTGACTTCATCACAAAACCAGTTCTGCTACGCGTATCTTTAATTCCTGGACGTGTGCATTTATCGATCTGCATTCGGTCCAGATCCTCTGTGTATCCGCCTATCAATACCCCGCAAGCTTCAGAAGATTTGACATCATTCTGCACATATTTCGACCAAGTACGAAACACCGAGTCTGAGATATCGAGATCCACATCGAGACACCCCTCCCTTTTAATGGGCACCCGATTACTGGCACACATCACAGCCTCCGGTGTATAACGGCAGCTCTGTAAGAGCCCCCTCATTACTCTTATACCGCTCTGAAACATTCACACTATGCTCATGGGCAAGTAAATCTGCTCCCCTCCAAGACAGCGAGATTCCATGAGGATACTTGCCAAGCAGACCGTTGATCCCAAGCCGAGTTGCCACAACAGCGGTTTGTATTGCATCGACATTGGAATAGGAAATATACTCAAAACCGCATCCCGCATGACGGGTAACAACATATTGCCCTTCCTCAATAAAACTCAACTTTGGATGAAGAGAAAACTGACAGGTTGCTTCATCTCGAAAAACACAAGACAAACAGCCCTCCTTACCAGGGATTGTTAGAGCGGCATGTCCTCCCAATCCATAAGCCTCCACCCAAGCTGACACTAGCATTGGCGGTTTCACTAAATCATACACCGCCTCGGTTATTCTTCGCTCCAGCGTCATGTTGCCGGTTGTTAGTATCACTAAATCAAATTCTTCAAGATTAGCAACCCCACCATTAACCTCAAAGCCATCGGACACATCAGTACATACCAAAAAAGGATATTTTTCTTCGAGATATTTCCTTAATCCAAGTGACTTGGCCACCCCTATACAACGTGCATCCAAGATATGCCTATGGACATTTTCTGTTCTGAAATCTTCTCCATCAATCAGGTGAAGGTTACAAACGCCCGAAGAAGCAAGTTGGTCTGCCACATACCCACCAACACTTCCACAACCGATGACACACACCTTTGCATTATTCAGGCAAGTATTTGCACCACCTCGGGGTAAGAGTCTATTTTTAGAAATAGGAGTCTCCAGAAGCAATGGTTCAAATTTCCATCTGGATAATTCCTCTGAGCTTAGCCCCAATTCTATCTTTTCTGGCGTACTACATAACAATGAAAACCATATTGGACCGTCTTTTGCATTACCAAAAAACACTATAATCAATTCCTTGGACTTATTTCTTCTAAAAACATCTCGTACATTATGTCGGAAAACAGCACTTTGCACGTTAAAGAGATGCATTATCCAAGATGCTATATCTTTACGTTCAGCAGGTGCCGGCATCATCCTTTCAAGAGGTATAAGTAACCCTTTACCCTTTTCATTCCTTCCTGCACGCAGCCGCCAAACCCAGTTATTAATAGATTGGGATGGATTTTCACCATGGACAACTCTGGCTTTATCTCGCCAGCCCTTTGCCCCCTTTTTCTCACTCAAACAATGCAAACGCTGGGGCAACTCGCCCGGCTCTGCAATGCAAAACAGCCTTTGTCCACTTTGAGACAGTCTCTGCCACATTGGCTGGAATTCGCTGATTAACTCAGCCGTATTCCACTTCGGATCAGATAATCCTTTCGATACAATTTCAACCGCTTTTTTAAGGCCAGCAATTGCTACCGCTTCAGGATTATCATAATCAACGTTGAAAGATTGTGAGGTACCAATACAAATATCTCCAAATGACGTCACATGAGCTATTTTTCCGAATGTATCATTACCACTGATAAGATAGACTAGCGGTTCAAATGGGAACCCCTGGTCAAGCCCCCATGAAAGAAGCTCAAACTGTGCCTCAGCACTTACTCCATGTTGTGTTTTTACATATATTGAATCGGTTTCAGGGAGTACTGAGAAGCCATTTTTTTCATAGACCTTCCGTAACCAATTGTTGTCATACTTCAATTACGCACCAGAGGAAGGGATTGAAATTCCCGCAGACAACTGTTTCTCGGGTGCAGTATCCACCCCATCAGGAAAGTCATCACCTAACTGCTCCTGAAGTTTTTCGCACTGCTTTTTCTCAGAAGTCATTTCAGAGACTTCATCCAATACGTCTTTGAGCCTTGATAGCCTGTTTCGAAGTGCATTAGCCACCTGGTCGCCCTTATCATTGAAAACGTCCCGTTGGGGGCTCACGGGAAGTTTTACACGCAGGCCATAGTTTCCACCGCCCTTAGGTGTGAAAAATTTATATGATTCCAACATATTGGATAGTGTATCTGACAAAGCTTTGTTGTCATCTCCATCACAATGCACGAAACTTTTCTTAGCCATGATAGTCAAAGCAATCGAAAATATTTTACTTCTTGCGTCTTCCGAGGTGTATTTCACGTTACGCCAGCGCTTCAGGTATCGCACCAGCCGAATGAACTGTTGCCGCTGATTTGCGGTTAACGGGTTGAGTAAATTTTGATGATTATCAGTTGATTGAATCCATTCGACCAAACCCTTAGGATCTGAATTATCCCAGTATTTATTTCCAATCAGAGCATTTTCCTTTCCGATGGCTAGATGGTAGTTCCCATAACTATCCACCTTAAAGGTTGTGAAATCAATATGGATAGGCGAGCCAATATAATCGGCTGTTACACAAGGCTTTTTTATCTTAGGCGCAGAGAAGCCATGCTTGCTTAGTACATCCTTTACAATTTTTTTCGGCTCAACAGCGTCTTCAGGTGCACTTTCATCAGATATGACCAAACCGCGATCAACATCATAATCTCTGTTTTTTGGAGGATGAATTCCAGTGTGGACTTTCATGGAGCCTAGGAGGATTTCTTCCACAACTTCATATCCTTTTTCTTTGAAAGCAGCTTTGATTTTCGCCGTAATCAAGTTGTCTTTCTCGCGAGCGGCCCTGTACTCATCGGATTCACGCGTTAGTTTAATTTCTTCGTGAAATTTCAAATATTTAGATTGCAGTGACATTACTCAAATTCCTTAAATAAAATTGTTTAATTCTCATCGATTCACATTATCTTTCTTCGAATTATCAGGGTTATCTCGAACATACTCACGTCCATTTATTTTGACGACATGAGCACCGGAATACTTACCTGCTTTAACTTCCTTAACGGCCTGAGTTCGGGGCACTTTTGGGCGAGGACCAATTTTATATGATTCATTGCGCCCGCCTTCCCCATCATTGTTACCTATGATTTTAGTCATTTCATTTCTCCACGATTTATTTTTGATTTTGTCACCCAAGCCATGCACAAGAACGCGCACACAATATTTGTGACCATACTAGTTTTTATTACCCTTGCATTTTCTGTTGTCAAGGTGTATACCCCAAATACTTTACACACCCTACCCGTTCTTTATGAATACATCTGAAAACGCATCCTCATTAAAACAACAGGAACGACTCCATTTCATTGAGTTTTGCCTATACTGGCATGGAGACATTAACCGAAACGACCTAATCAATCGTTTTCAGGTTTCCCCGGCCCAGGCAACCTTAGACCTAAAAGCATACCAAGAGGCTGCACCAGAAAATGTACAGTACAACGTAAGCACGAAACGGTACATTCCATCTTCTAGCTTTAGTCCCGTACTCATACAACCAAATGCTACTGATTACCTATCGACCCTTCTTCATACATCTGCTGCTACGAAAACAAATCACTTTGGGTTTTTCCCAGGAACAGAAACTCTTCCGCCGATTTACAGAAAGATAAAGCCGGAGACACTCCAATCAATCGTCCATTCAATGAAGTATGGTCACAGTGTGCATATACGACATCAATCTCCTTACAGCCCTGACAGCACGTTACGGCCAATTTACCCCAAAGTGTTCGTGTTTGCATTAGGTCGATGGCATCTTCGAGCATATTGCTTGCTCCGTAAAGATTTTCGAAGCTTTACTCTGGGGAGAATTCTATCAGTTGGTTCAGCAGAAACTCTTACTGAATCGATTCCAACTGACACCAATTGGGATGCAATTGTAAAAGTATCCATCAAGCCAAGTGACACATTGTGTCCCGAAGGGCAAAAAATCATAGCGAGCGAATACAACATGAAAAAGGGAGTCGCTAAAATCCCTGTTAGAAGAGCACTGCTTAAATATTTTCTTTTCGAAAACAGATTTTCTAGAAACCAACAAGCTGAACCCAGTTTAAAAATTAATCTCGCGGTAGACAACGGAATGATCGCACTTGCAAAACCTGATGTAATTCAGACCGAACTACAAACACTCTACGATACCCGAAATTCGTAACAGAGATATAGAACCGATCTCTTACGCGAAAAAATGAACGCACATATTTTATTTTGACAAACAAAAACCAAAAGGAACCAAAACCATGCCAGGAACATTCGACCTCAAAAAATCAACGCGCGGAAAATTCATGTTCAACCTCAAAGCGGGAAACCATGAAATTATATTAACGAGCGAACTCTACGAAACCAAAGCTGGTGCCCAAAACGGTATTGCATCGGTCAAAACAAACGCACCGTCTGATTCTCGTTACGACCGCAGAACGGCTAAAGACGATTCACCGTATTTTGTGCTAAAGGCCGGTAACGGTGAGATTATTGGTAAAAGCGAGATGTACAAGTCCACCTCTGGAATGGAGAACGGGATTGAGTCTGTTAAGAAAAATGGTCCCGATGCGACGGTTAAAGATCTGACTTCATAAAAGTTTTTTTGACAACACATCAATATCAAGAGACAACTAAAATGGCTTTATATACAATAACTTACGACCTTCGAAACAACCGTGATTATAAAACGCTCTATGAAGAACTTGAGGCCTTCAACGCAGTAAAAATCTTAGAATCAACATGGTGTTTTAAAAGAGATAAAACGACATCACCAAATCTTCGGGATTACTTTGGCAAACTGACAGATTCAGATGACGGCATTTTCATTTGTGAAGTGAAAGCATGGGCATCTAGAAAAACGGACGGGACACCTAAGGCCTTATAATCGGACGAATTGAGAATAGTATATTGACTTGGGATTACTGGTGCTTTCTTACAGAGCGGCAGATCTTCGCTTTATTGAGTTTGAGTGCCCCATGGCCACATACTAAAGCCTTGGAAGACACTCCTCAACCAAATACACAAGACATCTACCACAACCAGGAGCAAATTATGGATCCAGTATCAGCAGCAGCCACCCTTGCAACTATCATCCAGTTGATAGGCCTATACAAATCAGAAAAAGTAGAAGGAGAGACTCAGAACCTAGAGGACTTCAAATCATATCTGGAAAGGCACCACCAGCAGCAGATTTTAGATGCCATCGCCCAGAACCACAACTTGGCTGACGAAATGAATAAGGTTTTACGATCTGAGCACAAAAGCATCCTACAAGCCATCAACACCGGTAATGAGCTAATGGCTGACTTTATTGCTCAAACCGAAGTGTTAAAACCTCTTGCACAAGCATTAGGAAGCGCCCCTTCACTGTCCCCGCAAGCAGTTGATTTGTTGAAAAAGTTTGAAGAGTCAGGAAAAGTTGAGCTTTTTATTCACACTCAGGCTAATTACTTGGTTCAGTTTTGGAACGGTATTGGTGTCGGCGTAGATCCAAATCAGGTATATAAAATCCTAGATCCAAGGTTCTTTCTTGACGATGTAGTACAGCTCGAAAAATTCGGACTCATAACTCTAAAATCGAAAGAAAAAAACAAACTAAAGTACACCCTTTCACGTCTTGGGATACAGTTCCTTCAAAACACCAATCTGGATTGAATTTCTTAAATCACTTATACCTTTTCCAAGTTCTTCGAGCAAATACAAAAACTACTCCCCCTCACTCCACCCCATCTCTTTCGCAACCTGAAAGACTGCTGGGCTAATGACTTCATTGATTTGGCTTACGTGCACGTCTCCCATCTCCCCTCTCGGGCACGCAACCGAATACGCTTGTACGAATCGGTAGTGCTTAAGTTGCTCCGGTCTTGGTTCCGGTTCTTTTAGTATTTCACCGTAGATTGAGAATCCGTAGTCTGTGTCTTGTCTGTAAAAATCTCCTGGTGCTGCGGCCGCTTGAAACGGTTGCACCTGAGCATCAGCGATTGTCCGCTGTCTTTCCATTTCACTGAACAAATCGTCCAAAGAATCAAAACTTGTGTATTCCATACACTCTTGGAGAGTGGTGTCATTAACGTGCTTTGCACACGGTTGGTGGGGACTCTTTAGGAAGTATGTAAAAACCACCATCCTTTTAAATCTGTTTTACCCTGTTGGGTGCATGACCAACATACTCAGCATTTTTGTGGCAACCGTTTCTCTGCTACTCCTGTGCACAGCCTGCACCCAATCAGCACCGACTACGCTGGAGACACTGTCTCTTCCGTGCCTGTCAGAACCCGTTGGTGAAGATTCGGTAGTTTGCCATGAGCTCTCCTCTACTGGAGTTCCAATCAGCGAAACGTTTTCTATCATCGTAACCGGAGTCTCACTCAGCTCAACCAACGAAAGCGGTTCTGTCTCGCTTACCATGTACGCTGCAAATATTGGATCCACTGATGCAGAGATTCACCCTTCACAATTAGAACTGCTCACAGCTACCGGCAATCGGTTCTCGATTGCCCCAGCTCCACGTTTAGGATACGGAACCGGTGGCACTTTTCCATTCGGATATTTTCGGCCCGCAGAAATGTCGTATGGCTCGGTACGTTTTCCCACGTCTGAGCCGGTTGCGTTTCCAGTTGTGCTTGTTGGGCATGAGTCTGTTGAGCGAAAAACGCCGACGTATATTTTGATTGATGGAGAGTAGTACCAGTCAACTTCTAATGCTTCACGATTGACAGCAACAAAACGGATGTATGTATTTATTCACATGAACGTCAAGGGCCATGAAATTTCAGTGCATGAATTGATAGATGATACCGATTGGCTGCTTGAATTGGTCTGCGAAGACTGCTTAAGCTGGATAGGCTATGTTGACTGCTCTTTTGAGTCGGGTCGCTTGCACATTCTTGATTTTAAGGTTTATACAGAAGTACCAAAGCCTTGGCCAATTGTTGACGGTCTACGCCAATTTCTTGGGTTTCCAGCATCCCGTAAAAATTTCAGAGGGTTTGGCCTCGGGTCATACTTACTGGATTGCCTTTTGGCAAAAGTAGATACCAATGCTGTATGCGAAGTTTGGGGCGAAGTAACACAAGGAGATATTGATACCACTCCACATTTACTAGAGTTGTACCAGTCGCGAGGATTTTCACTGATGAGTCCCGACGAACACTGCATGGATGGAACTGCTGTGAAAATTATACGTACAGGGCGTTGAGCGGTCCACCTCGCAGCAAGTATAATCCACGAAGAGCCTGGTCATCTATTTTTTTACTCCTCCTTTTTATTGCCCAATGCTTTAGCTTCCTCAACAAGCCTCCAACATGAGCTTTTAATTTGGCTCAGCACCGTTGTTTTACTGTACAATCCGCTTTCATGTAATGCCTTTGCAAGCAGCTCGTGATTTGACCATAACTCTTTATGTTCTGCGACGAATCGCACCTTTTGTTTTCTTGCTTTAGCTCGTGGGCTATCAACACCTTTTCCCCAGAAGAATGCATCATACACTCGTTCTTTGCCCTTTTCAGAAAGGAGATTTTCTACTTCACCTTGCGTTTCAAAAAATAATCTATCTTGAAGAACGGAGCACACACTTTCAAAAGTTTGTTCGCAGAACTCAACTGAATCAAATATATCCCCCTTTTTCTGTCTGAGCTTAACTGTCCCAGCTGGAACATAGCAGCCTGCTTTCCCGTTTCTTGAGGATGGAAAAAGCCAGGCCATTCTTACGCGGATATAGTCTTCGTGTGGGCTAATCTTGTTAATCGCAAAGCCTAGTTTTCTCAATTTTTCTGAGGCAAAATCGGCACATGAAGTATGCAAGCGAGCAGGCCCCCTAGAGTTTTTGATAAGGAGCACATCAAGCCGCTCTAACACCTGAAGCACATCGTATGCACAAGTCGTATTATGGTATAGTTCACGTAACGCTGAAGTAAGTCGAAGCAATGGCGCACCATTCAAGTATGGTACGTTATGACCATATACAAAAAAACTGAATCCCAAGTTTTCTGTCATCAAAAATAGGTCTTCGAGCGGATTGGCGTAAAACGTCTTCATCCGAAGGATAGGTGCGGACATCTCGATGGTGTCAGTAGTCATTTCCAACCGATACCCCGTGAAACTTAACTCTCCATCGATATGCTCCGCTTCACCATACGGGATTACAGTCGGCCCCAGTAAGGATGGGTCGCTAACTTCATTCCTAAATCTTTGCCAGTCTTCTTGCATGTTTGGCAATGTTCTTATCCTCGAACTGACCTTGTGTTTTCGTCCTCTGCAACCCGATACCTCCAGTATCGTTCAGGCTTTACCCACACCACTTCTGGCTCAGTAATTTTTTTGAATGCGTTCAGAAGCGGTGTTGCAAGCACCACGTTTCCATCTGCGTTTTCTCTTAACAGGTTGTCTGAGCCTGCTTTGACGAGGTAGTCGACGACGTCTTCCTGATACAGACAGCCTTCTTTTTCCAGAGCCTGAAGCATCCACTTGGAAACCTCCTCTGGCTTCATTACTTTTTTTCGAGGTCGTTTCCCTTGGCGTCCACTTTCTTTAATGATGACGGTGGAAACTTCCCCCTTTCGAGCTTTTTGCCCGCAAACCATTGGCACATATAATCATCTCCAACTGAACTTGCGTACCCTTGGACGGTCATGACAGGACCACCAGATTTCAAACACACCAATTCACCCGTTTCAAATTTCATACACTACCTTTTGTTAAGTTAAAGATCTGTAATTACAGCTCCCCAGCATGAAATTCTAGTGAAATATCTTTCTTTATTTTTATCAAGATCCGTATGCTTAATAGCTAGAACAAATCCAGTTATTCAGCCAAACCAACCTTCTTTTCAATCTTCAGGAGTAATCGTTGCATACACGGCATACACATCTTCCAATTCATGTCGATGTTCGCTTCCTCGCACCGAGGACAGGATTTGGTTTTCTTGGGTAGTTTTGAACCCGGTGTTTTAGGCTTTTCACCTTTGAGCGTTTTATCAAACTCACGCTGGGCCTGTTGCTGACTAATTCGCTCGCTTCTTTGCCTCCCCTGCTCAATGTCCCGGGTAAATGCCTGCTCGACTGCCGCATGTCCTTTGGTTTGTTGAGCGTCCATTGAGGCATCAATCCGGTCTTCACGCTCTAAAGCTGATGAATGCATCGAACCAGCACTCCCCTGAAACGGCACCGTACCCGGCGTTCCATATCCTTGTATCCCTGTTACAGGGCGTGGCGGAGCTACCGGCTTCATGTTGTTCACAGGAAGCCCTCCTAGAGGAGATGATACAGGAGTATTATCTTGGCTTTGTTTTGGGTTTGAAAAATTCAGATGCTCCCCGCCAATTTTGGAACTACTCTCTTCTACAATGGATGGCTCACGTGCAGGCGGATGGATGGGTTCATTGAGCAGTCCATCAGCTCGGTATGCTGGAGCATCGTAGTTTGGAGCAAAAGTGTTTTCGGGTTGTGGATATGGAGGTGTGTCAGTAAACAAGGGTCCGCTAGCGGCATTGAGAGCCTGCATCACATCCGGGTTTGGAGGCTGAGTTGGAGTTAGGAACGGGTCGGGTTCCGGGAATAGGTTGATGTTTGAAAGACCCATACTGGTGATGCTCCTTGGTGATTAGTGATTAACGAATGTTACAAGCCATACAAGACCCGCATCCTAACTGGGGCAACTGATGCACCGGGCACAGGTCATACTGTGCAATTCGGGCAAGGTGTTGCACTTCAGCCAAGACTTCAACCGGACTCGGACGAAGATGTGGCTCCTTTCTGGTGCATTGATAGATTAACGGGTCAAAAAACCTTCCCACCCATGGCGTGAACTGGGATAAACTCATACCAGCACGACACACTCCGACTTTTTTCGTGATAATTTTCTCAAGAGTTGCCCCCCAGCAATGAATCATTGTGGCATTTGACCTTGTGGGTCCTGCCATCTGTTCCGGGGCACAGTATGGTGCCGTATGCTCAGTACTCAGCTCCCCTTTTCTTCGCATACCGCCAAAATCACCGAGTGCGATGCGACGCGATCCTCCTCCGCGCATAAAGTAGTTTTCTGGTTTTATGTCATCTGAAATCATATACCTTGAATCGATCTCAACCATACTTCTGGATGTCGCCAAAATTATATTTAATATCCGACACGGTGAAATTTCGATTCCAAGCAAGTTTCTTGCATACAGCTCCATGACTAGAACAAGAAATCGCCCTTGTGTAAAATGTTCGACATACAAGACTAGATGATTAAAACCTTTTGAAAATTTTGAATGAATATTGCACTCTCGTTGGTTCTTAGCAATATTTCGCATTACCTTGAGTGCATATGTATTGCCATCGAAAATATTTAGTGCCTTATAAATTGATGTTCCGTTTCCTTCACCGATTAAAGCCTCAACGCGGTAGTTGCCATACCATTTTTCATCTGTTTGATTGTCGGCTGGTGCTGAAGAGTATTTGAGCTTTGATACTGATGGGGATTTGGGAACTTGTGGCATAAAACCTGGTACCGGCAAGCCGGGTTGCTTAATCCACACAAATGGAAATGTTGACATGATAAACTCCGTATGAATTTGTATTATGGTGCAACAGGGAGTCGCGAATATACTGGCGCAAGCACCAACTTCTGACGATGCCAGTTGGCTTCCCTTAATGAACAGAACTTCTCATCTTCATTGATCTGGGAGTCGCCACCCTTTCCTTCTTCCGGCTCCAGCGGTATGTCAGATACATCAGAAGCATCAGCCTCAACAGCAGGGGAAGCGATCGTAGGCTCCTCCATTACTGCTTCCTTCGGGTTTTTCACTTCATTATCCAAATCATCCTCTATGAATACTTGGATTACCGATGCATTATCCGTAAGCTCTGCATCAGGAATATTATCGAAGCGTTCTATGCTTGGTGGTTCTTTTTCAGGGTTATTAAAAAGCGGGAGCGCACCATCAGTACACAGATACAAAGCCTCTCCTGCTTTCAGCGTTACGTTAGTGGAATCTGGCGAAAGCATATGTTCGTGTTCGCCGATGAATCGTGTCAATGCATCTCCAGATACAGCACCCGTTCTTTCGCGATATACCTCATCCGCATTTACGTTATGAGGTTTGGTTAGCAACCGGCATCCGCTATCAGTTTGTAAAATTGCAGGACTATCACCAAGCCATGAAATTCCGACTTCACCTTGAGCATTTGCAACAGCCACGAGTAGTGTTGCCCCGGGCTCTTCCAAAGTGTCATGTAACCGAAGCCCGCAGACTTGAGCGTACAGTGCACATTCCTTTGCAATGCGTTCTAAGGTAAAGGCGTTTGTATTTCCTTTGATTCGCCTCAAAAATGCTTTGAGTACCGCCCAAATTACGGCTTGCGCCGTAGCTCTCCCATTTTCCATACCACCCATACCATCACTAACTATAAGCAATGAGAGGCCTGCATAAATGATCCGAAAGATACAGTCTTCTTGACATGACCTCGGTCCCTTTCGGGACCGGGCACGATGTTTTAGTATAACTGACATTAGACTAACCCCTTCAAGAGATCCAAAACCGCTTCAACGGCTTTTCTTACGCTCTCCTCCTGACCCAGCATTGACGCACTTTCATCAATCATTAGGATCACCGAAATGCCATTACCTACAGTTGCACTTTTGGTGGTGCGTTCCGTCATTTTGGTAAGCGCTTCTTTAATATTTGAAACACCAGTGGTTTCCACGTAGGAAGGAGCTGAAGCAAGGCCTTCCAACACCTGTTTGTCAGTAACACCAAGACCAATAACTGTCATCAGCATACCTTTATCAATAGCTTCAGTAGTAGCATCTTCAGCATCTTCTTGCGGAGTTTTGCCTGGCATTTCAGCGTCTGTGGCACCGCCATCAGTGACTACTATACCGATATGTTTTGCAGCAGGAATTTTGAGGTTTTCTGCTGCCCCATGTCGTATAGCTTTCGCAGTTCCAGTTCTGCCACTAGGTCGAATAGTTTCGATATGGCTAATGTCATGCACTGGCTGCATTGGGTTCCCAATACGTGAGTCATGGTTAAAGTAATTGACACCCAGCCATACAGTTGGTCGATAGGAAGTAAGGCCTTCTTGCAAGGGTTGACCGGGCATTTCATCCTTTTGCGACATACGTTTGCCTGCCGCCTGCGTAACGCGCGGAGTGGAGTCGATATCAAGCGACTCTTTTACTGGTGTATAGCACTGCGGGCAACTTGCCGCGTCTGCATCCAGCATCTGGTTACATTTTTCACATGCATTCATTTTTTCTCATCCTTCTGGTTGGCCGAAGTTTTTTCAGCCTTGGTTTTGTTGTTTCGGGTTTCAAGTTACCTTGTCCCCCGTTGGATGAGATCAGATTGCCATAGATAATCTGAATTGTGTTTGCTTGGAATCTGAAGAACCTATGAATTATGCAAAAAGTTTTTCTTGGACGGCTTGCAGTAGGTCTTTTGGGACTACTGCTTTAACTCTTGTTGTATCTACCCCGTTTGTCCGCAGCTCTTTTTTTACACGCATGAGGACCGCTTTATTTGGGCATAAAATGATAACATGCTCCCAGCTCTCAAGATTGTGTTCAGCTTGCATGCTTTCGGTTGCCTGCGTTGACAGACACACTTCGATTGCAACGGTCAACTCAGCTTTCGTCCCACACCCAACATCAACTGATTTTTTATTTCGGTATACTTCGAGTTCCGCTACCACTCCATTTTTATGTAACATATCCCTCACCCATGTTTGAATCAGAACATGTTTAATTCCTGTCCCTCCCCTGGAAGTCGGTTTATTCACACCAAGCACTTTGTAGCCGTCTTCGTTCAAAAACATCCATTGAGGAGGCTTACCTCGGCCCAACATTTGAAACGGAAGTAATTCGACAAGCTTTTGCTGTACCAGACGCTCAAGCTCTGGTTTCTTATACCTCCAGTTCCAACCCTTCGTTTTGCAAAGCTGCGTCAGCCCCACGTACGGACACGCTTGAATTGCGCGAAGCAGTTCAATTTCTACCGGTGGCTGTAAGGGGTTTGCCGAAGCAGTCACCATACTAGGAGGAAGCGGAACCGGTGAGCCCAAAGACTGATTTTCTTGCTGCACTGTTTTTGAAATAGCAACTGATTGCGGAAGCCGCACCAGTTGCTTTGGCGTGCCCGGAGGCACATGCTCCCAAGTCACAATAACCGGTTGAGTAACATTTGCTACCCGCAGAATCCCGTGTCCGATTGGTAGCTGTGGGATAATGTCTTGCTGAGACCTTGTGAGTGATGCAAGCCGTCCAGCTTGTGCCACGTCCTTGTCGTTTACCGTTCGAAGAATCAACGTTGTAAAAACATTACTGAGGATGATTGGGTTAAACACCTGCAATGAATGCGCCCCTAATACGATTTGGATATTCGAGCCCCTAGCGACGCGGATAAACTGACTGATTGGGGATGGAGTGTTGTATTTATCCTGCACCAACTCGCTCGCTTCATCAATTATGATTGCATGCATACCCGCGTCTTGAGCTTGCTCCTTTTGGGATTTCACCATTTCCATGAGTGCAGCTGTGTAAAACGCACCGGACTTTTTTGAGCACAGAGCCGTACAGACAAAACAGTGATCAGGGATTTTGGCCATCGGTTTGTTTTGCGCAAGCGAAGCTCCGAGCGCGTCAGTGTGTAACTCATAGAGACTCGCATAGAGACTGAGGAACAAATCCTTTCGAAACAATTTGAGCATGCGCTTCTCGGGGTCTTCAAGATAGGCGATGATGTTTGCAAGCGTAGGATTTTTCAGCCGCTCATGAATTTTTTGAAACAGCACTGCCGAGTCGTGCCGCTCAAGCACAGTTCGAATTAGTCCGGCAAGTACCGCTCCGGACAAACTGGTAAACGGGTCAGGGATCTCATCCGTACACCCCACATAAATACAATGCGGGTTTGTTTTCATGGTCTCTATGAGTCCTTCGTTTTTTTGAGAAATAATGAGACACGCTCGAAGTAATTCCCCAAGCAACTTTATGATTGTTGTTTTCCCACTCCCTGTGGAGGATGCAAGCACCATACCCTTGTCCAAATGTTTCGACTCTAACGCAACCGACGTTCCTTTTTCGGCTGAGGTAAATACCGGGAGATCCCCAGCTGGCCATTGTATTTCAGGTCGAAACGGCGCGAAGATATCAATTTCGCCTTCGAAGCGTTTATCCTCATACATCTCGATAAGTTGATGTAAATGACGGATTGATAGCTGGTCGCCGTATCTTATTTGCGCAATGAGCATTTTCCCGAGCGGACAAGAATCTTCGTTCAGCCCATAGGTAATCGCCTGCTTAATGAGGTCGTCGTACATGTTTGATAAACTCCGTATGTTAGGCATTCCAAATGGCTTTCAAAAATGCCCAGACTTTCTTTTTTCTCCGACTCTTTTTTTCTTCCGGCCAGCACTGTGTGCAGTACGTTTTGTTTTCTTCCTGAATGTGTTTTCCTAGAGAATTCAGGCTGAAGCGTTTAAAGCATGTTGTGCAAGCAAATGTATTTCGAGCGTCAACAATGTCGCCTGTACACGGGTCCTTGAACAAAATCGTTTGATCATTGATTTGGTCGCCGCTATCTAGGTGCCTGATTATTTGAATCGTTTCTGTGTGTATTATACCATTTACCATTGTTGAAAGAGACTCTGTCCCACCGACAACAGGATTACTGGGATCTACTGGCAAGAAGACCCGTTTAACTTTTTGAATTTGTTTTGGCGTTGTCATAGAGCACTACCACAAGATAGGTTGCTGGGATAAAGAAATAGGCTTGCGAGAGCAGTTCGCTGTTTGGAAGGATATGCTTGCACTGTCCAGCGATTTGTAACGCTACGTATAAACAAAGTCCTAAGCCGATAATACGCTTAGAGTTTGTTTTTGAAGGGGGCAGAATTTTGGTTATAATTGCGATCATAAGCCCGAACAACAGCCAGGGCCCTGAGTATGCCCTGATGATATCAGGGAGTTGTTCTATGTTGAAGTTTTGGTACACTGCTATCTCCTTGTTTTGTAGGTTGACTTACAGTGATTGAACCACACCTAATCTGAAAAAGGATGCCCTAGAATCTGAATTCTAACTGCTGGATCTTTTTCTGAATTCTCAAATTTTTCGCGACCTGGATGCATCGGTGACCTGCCAAAATATCTTCGAGTTCGATAGAAACTTCAATTTTTCTGTAATCGACTTTCGGGTCGAATCGGTGATTACAAAGAAGCCAACTTTTAATTGGAGCTACGTTGCACTGATCCTTGTAGACTGAAGCATAACATTCGAATTCAGCAATTGGCATTTGCATGAGTTTTGCGTGCAGCTCAAGCATTGCGTTTTGCACTATAAGTGTTGGTTTCATGGATACATCCTTTGTTTAGGTTTGGCGTAATCCATTGTCCATAGATGATCTGAATTAGGATTAATTAAGATCTGAAACAGGACGAACTTTTGACCTCGATATATACTCAAAGATAGACAGATTCGCTTTTCCCAAAATCATAGATTGCTTGCTGTTTGTTCCTCTGACCAAGAACCACCGCCCGCTTTACATCAGTAAGCATGACGCTGATATCCAGATACATGAGTCCGGCCTCGTGCCAGCACCCGATGTAACAGCCGTGGTAATAGGCATATTTCCAAACTTGGATGAGCCATTTCCGCAAACGTGCCTCACTTACCTGTCCAGGTCTGATTGCAAGTTCAAACCCGCTCAGTCCGCAGGCGAAACCAACTGTTTGCCGGGTGAGCAACTCAAAAAGTATCGCATCATACGTAAAGCCAGGGATGATGGTTTTAGTTGCGAGATAGATATCCTTGAGTACCTGGTCGAAATGGTCAGATTCTTCTCGGGCAAGCTGAAAAGTGTTGAGTGCATCCATGAGTACATCCTCCCTTAGCTTGCTTTACGAAACGTGGGGTTATGCCGCTGCTGGTATGCTTTTGAGTTCTTCACGAGCATGGAATTGTATAACTCAGGCGGACGCACCCAGCAGAAACTGAAGTCATTTGAAACGGGATAACATCCATTCTTGCATCGCCCGAGCATTCGCCGACCAAGCCTTTCTCCCACGAGCTCACGAAGACGCTTAGGAAGCTGGAAGATTTCGTCTGAAGTGGTATCTGTCGCTTCCTTGATATCAGTTCGAAAAGCAGGTTTCCCCGGATGCGTGAATGAAGTAAAACACATGCCACGGCAAGATTGTGCGTAATCACCAACATTTCCGTGGTTTTCCGCTGTGATGAAGCGACCGTTTCGCTCATCTAAGTTACAATCATAAGACTTTTTGAGAGCCGCACCCATTTCTGCATCAGACGCGAAGGTAACTGTGGTGATACCGTCTTTGTGGGTGTGGAGGAGCCATTTGGGTTCGTGCGAGACTCCATTAGCTGTGCTGATTGAGCCTATAAGAATGTCGATTTTCTCGATAAGCTGATTTTTTGCATTGAGAAGGTCGTTTAGGCTCAGATTAAATGTTGTAGTGGTTTTGTTTGGTGTTTTCATGCTGCTCCTTGCGGTTAGGTTCGGTTGCAAGGAACAACATGAGATAAATTCCCGTGAATACCATGTAGCTTTATTTATATGGACATTCACGCTGCTTAATAATAAATAAACAAATAATTATTGACTTTTCCATAGATTCTATAGTCGATTTTTTAAATCCAGATCTATTCTCTTCATTTATGAATGAGCTGAAAATCATCAGGGAAACCATAAAGCACTACGAAAATGAACATTCAGATAAAACAAATACATATTTTTACTCTCAAAATAATCATCAATATACCCTTTTTACCCCGGCCTTTTCTTTAAAAAAATTACAAAAGCATATGGAAATATATTTAGATAATGGAGTCGAACTAGATTTACTAGATAACACGTATTTTTTCTCACGATCCCTGAATCATGCGGAGCCCGCCCAAGAACAATTTTTGTGTATGAACGCATTGTCGTTAATAAATACATATTCAAAAATAAATAATATAGGAAAAGTTCAATGTAATTTATTAAACTTGTCATTATCTTCAGTTCTAACCAATGAAAGGATCAAAAATATAGACGACAATTTGGTGAAGTGGGAATTATGCCGAATTGTAAAACAGAACCAAACCATACAATCATCAGCTTCACACGAAGAAAAAAGAGATTCAACAACTCTTGATTTATATCTATCAGGGTTAAGACATGATATAATTCTTGATAAAAAAACCATTTTACCAGAACATCTAAATATCATTAACAATCAGCTACAAGAACTAAACTTTCCACAAATGAAATTAAATCGAACATATCAACTACCAATTACGCCAACAGCCAAGAAAGCAATTGATGATATTTTTTTAGAAAACAAACTCCCTGTCATTTTAAACTATATATAATTCACCTCATTAAAGCCGAAACCAAGGAATACATGCTCGACCTTAAGACTATGCGCATTTTCAGGGTTGATTCTGATGTAAAATAGTATCTAGAAACTCCTCCAACTTTTTTAGGAATAGTGCCACATCCAATCTTTTCAATCAAATTTCGTATATCGGATAAGCACACATTTATTGCATTTCTTTCAGTACTAGCTAAATCCTCTTGATCTGGCAAGATATGGGTCTCAAGAAAGCGGTATATAGATCTTGCTGAGTGTGCATCATGGCGATTTAGACACAAAAATACAAAAGTTTCAATTTTTCGTTTTTGGGTAAGTTCATCTTTTTTGGCTAAAGCCATATTAAGAAAAGATAAGGCATACCTTCCTTGGCACTGTATACCAAGCACATCCACATAATCACTCTTGGAAAAAGATATTATTTCCTCATCAGTTACAATCGATTCAGGCAAAAGATGTACCCCTGAAATCAACGAGTGACTTCCTCTAGAATGAATCGAAACATCAAAATACATGTCTCTATATTTATCAGCTGTGAAAAATCCATGAGTTGATACATCGTTCAGCCCACATAGTAACTTTCGACCAAAGACAGGGTCTTCAGCTGCCAATAAAGCTGCCTTTAACAAAAAATCATTTACGCTTGGCTCAAAATCTATATTAGCGCCATATTTTTCAGCTCTTTTATATGATATATCTACTAATTCCCAAAACCGAATACAATTATATACTTCATTACCTTGAAATAGGTGAATAAAGTCCTTAAATTCTTGAAATAGTTCACCGACTAGCTCACTTGCTTCTTGGAAATTCTTTGAACTATAATTTTTTTCCGGTTTATAGCTTGTCTTTGTGACATATATTATTCTTTTTAGTAACGCATAAATATATTTCGCTATGCTTAAAGGATCGTCACCAGTAGCACCGGAAAAATTCTTTTCATTTTCAAACTGATCCATAATTAAAGGTCCCTTAAATTTTATTCATAACAATTTAATTTGTTAAAGCACTTTCCCTCATTCCCGACTTCTCCATCATCCGATTCTCGAGTCGCCGATTTTCTTTCCTGCTTGCTGTGCCCGCTCCAGGGTTCATCAATCTTTTGGCAAAGGGCTCTTTTCTTTTCATACCCCTTTTTGCAACACCCCGCCCGCCCGGTAAAGCATATTCTTGAGCCCTAAAGCCGAAAAGCTCTGTGACCCCGTCGCTCTTTTGCACACGCATGAAAGAAATCTTCGAACTACGAGAATCGGACTTCATCAAAACGTCCGTAACGACACCACGAGCACTCTTCGCTCAGACAAAGAAAATACACATCGACCACGACCAAGAATGCGTCATCGTCTTCTACATGGATTCGAGACACAACGTGAAACAAGCAGAGGTGCTCTTCAAAGGCGGACTTGACCGAACGCTCATTGACACCAAGACACTCTTTAGACGTGCTATAGAACAAAAGGTTCCTTTAATTGCACTCGCGCACAACCATCCAAGCGGGAATTTGTCACCTTCAGACGCAGACATCCAGGTCACACACGGGATAGCGAACGCAGGCGACCTACTTGGAATCGATTTGGTTGACCACATCATCTTTAATCGAGCTGAGTTTTACTCGATGAGGGAGGGGAACTTACTTTGAGTTCCTTTCTCTTTTCTCCCACCCACTCTGGGATTGCGAATGGATGTAAACCCACAGATGACCTCCTTGAGGTATTCGTCGATTGGAATGGGGATGTCATCACATGCAGGGCGACCGGAAAAAGCCTTGTTAGAACGCCAGAAGGGCATGCCGTGCGTGAAATTATCGCCAAAGCCATTATGCGACTCACCGAATGGGAAGAAAAACCACAGGCACGCATCACCTTACAAATCGTCGCTTTTGAGGAGTTTAAGGAGGCGACGCCTCCTTAAATTTTTAGTTTGTTTCGCGGACTGGCCAACGTGCAGGAATCGATTTATAAACCCCAGAGCCTCTACAAACAGCATGGGACTACGCAATCTCACCGTTGATGAAGTAATTTGGATGAACCGATTTGTCCTCGAAAAATTTCCGGCAAAACGTGCAGACCAGCACGAAGTATTGAATTATACTGGCTTACAAGAGCTAATACAGTCTATCCGCCATAGTCGTAAGCATTTTTATGCAAAAACCACCTTGCTCTTAATTGGCCTTGTTCAAGGGCACTTTTTTGCCAGCGGTAATCGCAGAACAGCCCTTCAAGCAGTAGGGACCTTTGCCACGCTAAACCGACGAAAAGTTTATATATGGCGTATACGTTTCATACGTCAGGTACTTATTGGTATCCGTGAGCGGTATTACAGTGATGAAGAAATCAAAATGTGGGTCAAACAAGGGGACATTCGTCCATTCAACCGATTTCAAACCCCCAGCAAAGGTACAAAAAATCGCTCGAAACGTATCAAACAAGCATAAAGAGATTTTTAATCTCGTTGCGCGAATGTGAAATTAAACAAATAAGGTCCTCAAAGAAATTCTTGTGATTTTTGACAAAAAGTGAAAAGTTTCACACATGAGCACCACTCACAATCAACACGCCTGTCATCTTTGCCATAAGGTTTCAGGATTATCACGCTCACACATTATACCAAAATTTGTTTACAAGCCATGTCTTTATAAAAACGATAAAAATAGATTTTGGGTACTTTCTTCAAATCCAGAATCTCCAGAACGCCCTGAGCAACGACAGATAAGAGAACGGATACTCTGCAAGAGCTGTGAGATACATGTCGGAAAATATGAAACTTATGCAAGCAAGTTGTTTAATCTTTCGATTAAAGACCCATACCAGGAAGGGAAATTAATTTCATTTCCCCAGGTGGATTACACAAGCATTAGGCTTTTCTACTTATCCATACTTTGGCGTATGTCGGTAAGCAATCACTCATTCTTTGATGAAGTAAATCTAGGCAAACATGAACAAATTCTTCGAAAAAAATTGTTGGCAGGAGAGGCCCCTGCATCAGACCGTTATTCATTTTGGTGCACTGTCCCCTTAGTCGAAGGAAATTTTCATTCCGATTGGATACTTCAACCTCAGCGCATCAAACTCGCAGGGCAAACTGCATACAGGATGATTCTCAATGGTATCCTAGTTATTTTCATGGTTTCGTGCACGCGAGTTCCATCGTCGCTTCGACCCTTGATTTTGGAAAGAGAAGGAACATGGAGACTGTTAGTTAAACCAGCAGAAGAAATTGAATTTTTGAAGAGCTGGATTCTAGCAACCCAGAAGATTAACAGCTAACTTTTATTTAAGCAGATTCTACAGCTGTATACCCTCTACCTGTTAAGGTATACGTCTCTAACGTTGTCCCAGACTCAAAGGTTTCTTGCCTAACTAAACCTTTACGCTTCAAACCTTCAAGGGCATCAAGATATTCGGCTGAGAGCTTTCTATCGTTATTTGAAGGAAGGTCAACATCGCCACTTCTCACCCACCTACCAACGCCGTCAACCTTCATGACTGCGATTCCACATGGATGGTCAACGGCATGACCTAAAATCTCCAACTCCATTTCGGTAGGTTTGGAGTCTGCGAAGTTTAAGAAAAAAGTACCAATATCTTTTATGAGTTGCCACATAGGGCTAGGAATAACGTCTACCTGCTCACACGCAAGCAAGAAGAATTCCCAATGCACTTCCCTTATTGCATCCGTGATTGTTCTCGTGCACGGGTAAATTGCCGGTAGAGGTTCTGCACAAAGGTTGTCGCACTATCTCCGGACAAGATTTGAATCGCAGAGCCTTTGAAGTGTGGGTTTTCGAGATACAACTTGTGAGCCTCAGAGCTTGTTAGAATCACGGCCTTGTATGGCGGGTCGTCAGTAAGTGAGAACGCGTACCGAATGGTTGTGCTGATTTCGTTATCCTCATCACTAAGAAATTCAGGAACAGGAACCACTTTAAACGCCGCTTTGATTTTCCCCACCGAGTGGCTTACGTCTCCAATTTTTTTAAACTCAACATCAAGCACCGTGTTATGAAATTCTTTGATATGGGCTGAGGTAAGACGGATTCGCAGTAACTGTAAGAGCACGGCCTGCTCTGTTTCCGAGAAGAATGCTGCATCTGCAACAAAAAGATGAGAGTACGGGATTTTATTCATTTATAATGCCGCAAATACCTCGTCCGTTACTTCTTCAATGCTAAGAATTTCGATTGGCGAATTGATTGCTTTATCCACCTTTACGATTGCATCGTCTTCAATTCCCATCAACATTTGGTATAATGCATCCGAGCATTTCACGTCTGGATTGTTTTGCAAAAGTGCTTTAGTATCTTCTGCTAGTTCAAAGTCAGTGTATGCCATACTCTTGTAATACCGCTCTTCCTTATATATTTTGCGTATGAACCCCAGTAACAATGAGAAACCAAATGGATGAAATTGGCTTTAGAATCAGGAAACTTACCGAGGATGACTTTGACCAGATGATTTTGGCATCCGGGGGGAAGCGACTCGAGGAGAGCGATGTCAAAACGGCAGATTACTTACTTGGTGATTCTGTAATCGAGTTAAAGTTAATTGATGAGGAGGGACTGGAGAAGACCAGTAGACAAAAGAAACTCGCTAAACTATTTATGGAATCCCGACCAAACCGTCCTGTCATACCTTTGACTCCACACATTCTCAGCGAGACGGATAAGCGTTCCTATTACAATATTCTGCGCGGACCAATTCAAACTCAAGTCAAGAAGGCCGCAAAACAGCTTGAAGCCACCAGAGCACGAGAAGCCGTAACATCTAGAATTTTGATAATCATCAATAATGGTTACGCCGCTTTACATCATGATGAATTTACGAAAGTAGTACTTCAGTGTGTTCAACACGACACATCTAAAATTGACACGGTCTTGTGCGGAGGAATCTATTTTTACAGTGCATGGCCTGATGGTTACGTATTTCCTCATCTAGATATTCACCCTATCTCCCTCCAAAAGCCACACCTCTCCCTTGAACCATTTATGAAAGCGTGGAATAAATTTGAGGGCAATCTAATGAAAGATATGATGGTCAACCAAATTAAAAACCATTCAGATGGGCGACCACCAGTGCTGGATATACCCTTCAAGGTTGATGGTGTAACTTTCGTAAAGCCCGCCCGCAAAATGGGGAAACCATCTCCCTTATGGCCTAATGGTATTCGTCCACGGAATAATACTTCATCAGTCCAAGGGCCCCAGCCGGTCGCCCTAACGTTTCCATCTCTTTCAAAAGAAGAGTGGCTAAATGTAAAAGCCGTAATCCCTGAAGCCACCATTCTCATGGACACATTCGAAGAATGGCAATCATTTGAGCGCGATGAAGAAGCCGATGTCACCGACCCTCTAAAACTTTTCGTCACTCAGAAAGTCACCTGCGAAGATTGGAGAATATGGTGCAGAGAAACAGGAGAAATTGAATCATATAAATCGTTGCACATGTATTCGGAACACATTTTTAACAATGCATGCGGGACTTTGATGCGAAACGCTATAAGCATTGAAAATCACAGACTGTTTATCCCTGAATATGTAAGAGTAGAAACCGAAGAAATTGGGCTTGATATGGCAAATGATGTCTCATCAGCTCACCTAGTTTGTGAACGGGAAGGACTTAAAAGTAAAACTCCATTGTTTGAGAATCTACAGATATTTCATGAGCACGCAGTATGCCTCGGTGCTGCATATGCTGTAAAGCATAACATCCCTGCCGTTCGATACCATGTAGATAAAACCTATGGAGCGGAGTAAGATTCAAATTTCATCCATTAGCTTTTTTCTGTCACCGAAACGAAAAGTCGAAACCCCTTTGCTTCCAAAAACCACTTACCCCAACACCCAATCAATCTTACTCTCCAAGGTGCGCCGCCCCCGCAAATCAAGTGGAGGTGTTTTAGCAAGCTCGATAATCTTGTTTGCAGTATCTACATCGTATTGATTGACGGGATTTTCAGCCATGCTGTAATCAGCGTAAGGCGAAAAATGGTTCGCACATAACAACTTACTTTTCTCCCATGTCTCATTGCAAAAATCCTGATACAAGAACCGGAACTGGTGCAGTTGCGAGTATGTCAGCTCGTTGAGCAAGCGATTATGAATACCTTCCATTTCGGTAGCTAGATTTCGATTTAGTTCATTCATTTTTGATTCCTTTGGATTCCGAATGGAGGTTCCATTGTAAGCTAACCCACTTGAAACTATTCATTTTTGTTTCTGAATAATTCCTGAACTGTAAAAGAGCCTTTTCCCCTCTTCACTCCCGCTTCTCATCCAAAATATAATCCACTGCTTTTTGGGCTGTCCCAGACGCTTGGATAATCCACTTCGTGTTACCTGACTTGGAGAGCACATCCGCCCATCCCTTGATATAGGACGCACTTTGTTCCTGCGTCACATCAAGCCCGGTGTGGGCACACAGATACGCACTACCAAGCTCGGCCACCAGCTCTTCATACGAATACGCCTTCTCCCGCTCACCTTTCGGCTTAGCAAACGAATGCGGTCTACCTACTCGAGAGTCATGTCCAGTTGCGTGCACCAACTCATGAAACAGCGTCGAGTGATACCGCCCTGGTTTGAACACCGATTCCGGTGGCATCCGCACCAAATCTTCGAGTCTACTGTATGAGGGGTGATGCAGTTTTGCATGCTCGATTTGTGGCGGGTTTGGCATCCTTCTAACCGCCTGTTCTGCTTTAAGCACTGCCTCTTCAAGCCCAGGCTTTTTTCGAGGTTCAGGGAGTGGCACATCCTTTGTTTGGTTTGCATTAAAGACCGTGTAATTTTGCAAATACATCTTAGTCTCTTCTGCCCCCGTCAGTTCATTTTGTGTGTCATAGGTTCCGTATTTGATAATCCGGGTTCCCTTCTCTCCTTTCCTGATGTAGCCACCCTTGTCTTTGGCCTGCTTATAGGTCAGCCAGTAAGGAGACTCAAACCTAGTGTTTCCTAAAAGCCACACATTCACCCCCCGGTACGTTCGACCAGTCGCAAGCGACGTTGGTAACCCGAACTCTGTGATGCATGGGTTTTGCCACGGAACGACTCCAGCGTCCAGCTGTCTTAGTATCCGGTCAGTGACCTCTTTATATCGTGTCATCGGGTCGAGCAGTCTTGGTAGGACTTGCTCCACCAGCGTTCCTATGTGGTACATGGACCAGCAAACAATCCTCCTTAAAGTGTGCGATTATGTTGTCCCGTATAAAGTCGGGTAGTTGTTTCGATGTGATGCATTCGCCTTCCCCCAGTTCCAGGACTGAGAGCGGAACGGCAAAGAGCCGTTTTCCGCAGATACTCAGGTTCGGCTCCATCGAATAGAGCATGCGACCAAACGCCATTCCGGGCGGAAACCACCGTGGGGTAGCGTCTTCCCGCCCTGCTCGATAGTGAATATTTTCCGCTTCGAAAGTTCGGTCGTGTACTGCATGAGCATGCGTAGATTTTGGAGCTTCCCCATACGCCCGATACGATTCGTTTTTGCCTGCATCGCTCGCATCGTTCGCCTCGACCGCTGTTGTTCCAGCTGATGTTCCAGCTGACGCTCCAGCGCTTGTTTTGTTCGAACCAGTTTCGGTCAGTTCGGGGTGTGCTCCAGTTGTTTTTCGTCCAGTCCCAAGCCCTCTTGTAGAGGAAGCGTGTATAGTTTTTTTGAGACTGGAATTTTTTGCGACTCTTTCCTTTTTCGTCGCCTGCCCACCTTTCGACTTCGTCTGTCGGCGTTTCTTTAGTGCAGATGTAGCCGATTGCCTCTCAATCGCCCTGTCTGCGTTTTTGGTTTTACTCATACCGGGTAGTGATAAAACTATTTATATGAGTTTACCCCTCTTTCACTTCGGAACAGACTTGGATTGAGTGCATCCATGCATCCATCCAAATAATGCCAATTAGCGTTTGTAGAGGGGGGGCTTTTTTGGTTGAAGATTGGTAGTGTTGTTTTGGTGTGTTGTGTCTTTTCAGACAGTTTTTTTTGAGTTGGTTTCCACAGGTTTGCGTTACGTGGAGTGGGGAGTTTAGTGGGCATAGCCCAGTATATTATCCGCTCCCCGGCACAGCCAAAGGCTTTAGCCGGGGGCTGTGTCAGTACGTATCCTTTTGTTTAATTGCATACGTTTCTTTTATTATATGTTGTTGATAGTAGGTTAGATATAGAGTTTTTTAGATTAAATTGTTTGTTGTAAGTATATAAATGAAATCCCTGCAATTTAATGCACGGACGGCAAAAAATGCCTCTAAAAGTTCGGTTGGTACGGTTGTGGCTCCAACTGACGAATGTATGCATCCAGGTACTCTTGAGCTGGGTTTGGGATCTGCTCTCGAAGCAATCCATCCGTAATGATCGAGTCCACAAGTCGGGTCATGGGGACGCCTCGGTCTTTGGCTGTGAGGTAGAGTACTGGCACCAACCGTTCATCTATTTTAGGTGAATACATCTATCTACCTCCTCCATCTCCATTCTCTAGCTGATTCGATGAGGTGGTCGATTTTCATGTTGATGTCGTGCAACTTGCTCTGAATCTGCTTCAGATGTTCTTGTATATTCTCTTTCATGTGATTTCCCCCACCTCTCTTTGGAATCTGTTAGTATAGTTGTGACTCATAGATACGCATCGTATTTCGAATAGATTTACCCTGGATTGTATAGCCAAATAATCGGGATGCTCGTTTCTTGGAAACCCCTGCGATTTTGATGAGTCCGCACAGCTCCAGTTCCAGTAATGCCCGGCTTGTCTGATTCAGAGTTACCCCGTGGACTTCCCTAAGCGCTTTCTTGATGTCGGTTGCTCTGCGTGGATGCCCGTCACGATCTTCAAGATGCAAAAACACCCACCACCTGGCTTTGCCTGCACAAAGGTAGGCGTACGCATTCCAATCAATTTCAGGGGGCGAATAAATGCTGTTTGAAAATGCTGTCTGTAAGACCCGCCGTCCTATAGATGTTGGGAAATATATTTTCCCGTTTTTGATGTCCGGCGTAAGACACTCTACCACCCCCTTTTTCGTTGCTGCTTGGAGTACTGCCCACAAATCACGGTACGTAATTCGCGAATTATATTTTTGTGCACGAGACAAAATCTGTGACCCGCTAAGCGGCTGACGCATTACACGTAATATTGCAGATTTTTGACTCCCCTCAGCGGCCCATGCCGCCAGCATTTCAAGCTTCATAGGCACTTAGGAGATTAGATTATTTAGGTGTTTCGCATACAATCACAGGGGAGTCCTCTTACTCCCAAGTAGTGCCACTCCCCAGCGTTTGTGTTCAAAGCACTAATGCGTCTCCATTGACAAGTAAAGAGCATGAACCACGACTACTTTCCATCCATGGATACGCTCTATAGCGAAACCCCGCCAAGACCTGACATGATGACCAACCGCAGAGAAACGCTTGAAGTCAAACTCAATGTGCTTTCAAAGACACTCCAGACACGAATTGGTGTGTACCAAAAAACCATGACCAGTTTAGAGGATGCAGTACTTGAAGCCATGCAGCCTGTTGAGCGAATCACGACGCTCAAAGAATATGGGTTGCCGTATCCGCGAGAAGAACTTATTAATGCCAAACGGGACCTCAGTACCATGCACGGCGAAATTCGTTCTCGGGACAGTGAATGCTGGAAGGATATCACGGGTCTCATGCGAGACATCCTACAAACCTGGGAAGAACTACAGGCAGCGAAAACGAAGGAGGCAATGATGCACGATGAGTAGTGATGTTGATATTGAGAATCTGTGCAAACGACTGGCTCCAATTTTAGGGAAGAAGGCAAGCTTACTTTGGAAGGCGTATATCACTTCGTACAGTGGCAAAGAAAAAGCAGAGACGGCTGGAATCATCCAGCATCTGGGAAACAAACATTTGGGAAGCGATGTCAGCAACCGAACAATCCATCTGCCACCACCTGCACCCACAGACTCTGCGGGCGAATTTCATCTCGGATCCATCATGTATGGTAAGGGTGTGCATTCCCAGCTCCACATTACTCGTGCAGACCTGATGAAGCATACCGGTATTTTTGCAATTACAGGAGCCGGGAAAACAAATATTGGTATGCGGTTACTGCAACAACTTTACGACGCACAGCTTCCATTCATGGTCTTTGACTGGAAGCGAAGCTACCGGCAGATGAAACACCATGAAAGTTTGGGTCGCGGTGAAATCAAAATATTTTCTGTTGGACGGGATACCAAAACGCCCTTTCACTGGAATCCGCTTCGCTCACCTCCCGGAGTACATGCCCAAACCTGGCTGTGGGTAGTTGCCGAGACCTTAGAAAAATCTCACGTCTCCGGACAAGGTGTTGCAGATGTACTTATTGAAACGCTAGACACCTGCTTTGAAAATTTCGGGATGTACGACGGAACTGGAGAAGAATACCCAACATTTGAGGATGCTTTTGAGAGCCTATCAAAGAAAAAGTATTCAGGGAGACGGCAGTTATGGCAGGACAGCTGTAATCGGATTTTACGGACGTTTACTTTTGGCCCTGCATCTGTCAGCTTCAATTCACGTGACCCGCTCAAGATTGAGGATCTCTTGAACCAGCCAATCATAATGGAACTCGACCAAGAGATGCCTAAGCCCCTACGCATATTCTTTTGTGAGCTTATCCTTCGCTGGATTCATTTGTACCGGCTTGGAGAAGGCGAGAGCAAAACGCTTCGACATATTTTGTTACTTGAGGAAGCCCATAACCTTTTTCCGCAATCATCGCTTGAGAAACAGGCGACCAATAGCCTTGAAACCATTTACCGTGAAATTCGTAGTTTTGGCGAGGGACTGGTGTGTATTACTCAGCATCCGTCACTGTTGCCCATCTACATTTTGGGGAACTGCAACACGCAAATTTATTTGCCCTTGCAACATGAGCGCGACATCCGAGCAGCACGAGACGCTTTGTTCTTGGAGTATAGTCAGGTGAAATTTTTGGATTATCTGAATGTAGGAGAAGGTATCGTGAAAATCAAAGGCCGAGTGCAACCCTGTCACGTACAATTTCCATTGGTTACCTTTGGAGGTGCCAAATGAAAGAACGTATTTGGGTTCGCTCGGGAGTGGTTGAAATTATTGATAAACGCCAGGAACAGAATTTAGAATTGGTGCTGGGAAAAATACGGTTTTATTATTCCGAGTTGTATCAGACTAAAAATAGATATAAACATCCACTGTCTTTGAAATCGCTCATGAAGCTCACGAACAGAAGTGGTTCACAAGTTTTGAATGCAGTTCGGATTTTAGCAAATACAGTTTTGAAGGGGGAGAAAAAACCAGCAATTACGTACGATAGAATTTGTTCTGAGCGGAATTCAACGCACCGCCCATATCGGATATTTTTACGTCAAAAATAGGGGTGATTAAATACATACGGTAGTATGTAGGGAACTATATTTATGAAGACACATTTCTAAACAAGGTGGTCGGATAGATTAATACTTTGTGCACCAAGTACAGAGTGGTATACCTGACCCTCATACGAAAACATCCGCAATATCATTTGTAAAACAAGCCATTCAAGATCTTGCCAATATTTAACAACGGTCAAATTACCTGGATCTAAATCTCCCGCATGGAGTAATTTATGACGTGCTTTGATTAGTTTACTGCAAGGTTCAGGTAGTCGTAGAATATTACATGTCGACTTGATCGATTTCACGAATGAAGGTTTTGCATTCCATTGATTGACGGTACTTATTAATGCATGTGTCCGTTCCTCTTTCCATTCAGCAGTCAGTTCAAAGAATAATGCATGCAACTTTTCAAAAAAATCCTCATCCATTTTTTCACTCAACTTTGGATCTATTTGCGTTTCTACCGATTCGCCTACGACTTTTACAGCTATACGGTCTAAGAGAATGTTTAATATTGCGCAGTTGATATCAATAACGTCAGTCTGTTGTTCTTGAGAAAACAACTGGAGAGTTTTTGAATACCATTCTCGTTCTGTTTCAAATTTTTGAAGTGCGAGTTCGACAAATCCTTTCAACGTACCTTTGGAAAAATTATCAACAGGAGCATGCCCTCCCCTGTTAACTGGAGCCGAGTAAACAGCCCTTTGAGATGAGCTAATTTCCTCACCATCATCAGAAAGGTTTGATACGGTATGCCAGTGCACATGCCGGGAGAGCGCGAAGGATAAAATTATACAAATATCATTGGCTTGAGATGTCCGTTTGTCGAAGTCTGCTGTGGCATCTAGAGAAACGGTAAGTGTTGCTGTTCTCAAAGGAAATGGCGAACTCTTAAGCTTTATTTTAGAAACACCCGGATCTAACAAGCTTTGTATAGTCCAATTCGTCCCAAATGCCTGAAACTCTATTCGATCCAAGGCACCTCCTGGTTTCGCACCTAACGGAGCATCACTGGGCAAAGGCTTCTCTGTCCATTGATCAAACATTTTGGGTAGAAAATTGTTCAAATAGAAGCAAAGGCTTGACGGTATCTGGGTAGTTGAGCGTCGATCCCGTTGTAGATCAAGAAGCACAAGCTTGATCTCGACCATAAATTTCATAACGTTGATGAAATTCACACCTTCTAAATACCCGACTGTTGCTGTGAAAGGCTCACCGCTCTCAAGCTCTCCTGTTATCTGAGTATTTTCCAACTCGGGGCAGTCAAGTTTTATTACTTTGTTAAGGGCTTCTGTACCCAATTTCGGTAATGGAATAACTACCGAGCGAATTAATTCACTTTCTGATACTCGTAATTTTGCATCACAGCTGACAACCCCCACTCCTAGAAAAGTTAAATCAAGCGTGACGGTTCCTTTCAGGACAGCTTCATTATCGTTCATAATACACCTCTAATTGGACTCAAAATAACTTTTTATGTTACTTTTTTGACCTACTTCACGCAATCATATACCTTTTTTAAATCTAAGTTCCAAAATGCTCATGTCCCCGAGTCACAAGTGCCGGGCACAGAGCATTTTTATGAGGGTGTGAGGCTTCAGAACAGGAAGGTAAACCACACCCTCCACAGAATCGAGCACCATCAACAAGAGCATCACCACAATTTGTGCAAAATTTTGGAGTGGGTACTTTCCTCATTAATGGCCTATCCTGTTGAGGGTTAATTTTCGTAGCTACACACTCAACAAGACTGCTAGTATTTTGAGTCTTCAACAACCCCTTCTGTTCCAGCTCCATTCTAAAAGCATCGTCTTGGTTCCCTAAATCATACGTCTGCAATTGGTCGGTTGATGTCCATCTTGCACGATGCTGAATTGCATTGTCAGAATAGCCATTCAACCGCATGTGAGTAACCCCATTTCTCTTGAAACTGTAGAGGGTGAGTCGTTTGGTGATGCCTGCGGCTTCTAAACGTTTTCTGATGGCTTTATTTAATCCAATGGGAGTTATCTGGGAGAACATTGTGTTTGAACCACGCGAGAAAAATAGTGGCGCATCAGGATTATCTCTCAAGGGGTGTTTTGCTAACCAAGTTTTGAGATACCGCACGTGTTCAATCAATGGGATAAAACCCGTTCCCTCTTTCCCGTGTTCTGTAATCCAAACTTTTGCATACCCATCAAACAATTTCACATCAGAAATTTTCCGCCCCAGTATTTCTTGAGGACGTGCTAATCCTTCATAGGCCAACACAATTGCGGATTGTATATCCGGCCTGTCAAAAAATAATTCCAGAATGTGTGTTACTTCTTCTGGTTTGAGTTTGTCCAGGCGCATTTTCTTCCGGCTCTTATCCGGCTCTACTTTGATGTGTCGAACAGGGTACGGAATCAACGTTTCATCCTCACGCCCCAAAGCATCCTTTTCAGGGCACAGCATTTTCCACAGATGCCGTACATCTTCTAAAAATGATTTTTTGGATTCATAGGTCTTTTTGACCGTGTGAGCAAACGCAAGCAGCTCATCAACATCTTTTCGTTCAGCAGTCGCTAAATCTTTGTTAATCATATAACAGATCAATAGTAATGATTGTAAAAGTCGTACTCGCCTAATGTACGACAGATCTTTCGCTTCAGATTTTGCTATGACTACATCAAAGTATTTTCGGTTTTCGGGACACTGAATCCAGTACCTCCTCGCTCCTCTTATTGCAGGATACGTCCATCCTTTAACTTTACTTCGAAGCCTTTCGTACTTGGCTTGACTGTTATATATATCGTTCTCTGCCATCGTCTATATGGTTTGGATACAGACTGATTTGCTTTGCACACAAACACGTGTGCAGCATGAAAATCCCGAAAAAGGTTCCGGTTTCCGGGTTTTTCAAAAATGACCTTCGGGTTTGATAGAAAAAATAAGTCCCCCCACCCGAGGTCATCGCAATTTTTCACAAATTATCCAAAACAAGTCTGTATCTTAATGATAGGGTGTTGTGTCGATTATATAAATCTTTCCTACCATCCAGTCGGAGTAATCTTACAGAATCCCCTGCTTCGGTTTCCCTTCTCCAATATGTTCAAGAAAGTCATCCATGATTGGGCTCGTGCCTTTGAATATTATACCGCAATCAGTTTTCACATATACTTCTTTGTAAAGTTTTATGTTTTCTAAGGATCGGCAAACAATGATATATGCAGCCCCACGTTCATTAGGAGCAAGCACCAAAGGGAATCGTTCTACAGGTTCAATACAATACGGCTCACGCCACGGAACTTGCTCCCCCTCATAGTTAATAAACCCAACCTCCATCACCGTTTGTTTAGTCGCACCAATGTTTGTAATATCAATACATACAAACGTCTTCAATGTCTTAACTGCTTCGGCGACTCTTTCAGAAAAATAGGTCTTACAAACCATAGCATCCATCGGATCTGGAAACGCAAGCTTTGGAAGCACTCTAAGGTTTGGCGCTGATAGCTTCTTTTGCTGTGTATGGTTAGCAATACCCAGGTATAGCCCGCCAATACCTGTAACCATTCCGATTATGGCTGATAATAAGGTGATTATTTCAAGATTAGACATTTATAATTCCAACTATATTTAATAGACAATACTTTTAATTCTAATTTTAATTCAATATTTGGTCAATCATTCGGTCACAATGGTTATGAGTGAATTTTTATTGTTATAATATAAATCAGTGTGAACATATCCGGAGGGTTAAAATATATTTTTACTATTGTTCCGACGCTAAAACCTTAGCAATTTCATCTGATATCGGGAGTCCCGTGAAGGTTTCAATCCATTGAAAAATACCATCAGGATTAATTTCTAAGAAATAATATTCTCCAGATGGAGTTAATATTAAATCACATGCACTATACAGAAGACCATATTTATCATTAAGCTGGATTAGTTTGTCACATATATCAACTGGTAATTCATGTTGATAGTAAGGTGTATTTGCGTGATCATATCTGCGCCAATCGATATTGGCTTTTGTAGAATTTTGTGAGTGTATTTCGGAAGACAGAACCTTGTCACCGATTACATAGGCTCTTATTTCAACATATTTTGGTATATATTCTTGAAAAAAACATAAGTTTCCACCCAAAGAAACTTTATTTGCAATCATCTCTGAAGAGATGATATTGGTATAAATTGTATGTAAACGTCCATCTTTTTTAATTTTTGGTGGGCACATCGATTTGAAAATTATCAGATTGTGCTTTTCTTTAAACTTTTTAAGTTCTTCTAGATTATTAGTTACCAAAGTTTCGGGAATGGTTAACCCAAAAGATCTAGCATCTCTAAGTTGAGAAAGTTTCCCATCTGAGTAGAGCGAACAAGATGGCCTGTTTAAAACAATACCTGGAAAAGAATCAAAAATGCTAAACAGGTTTGCTTTAGATTCTTGCCTTGACCATTTGGAGGCTTCTATATTCTGAACTTCAGGGATGGTGATGTCAAAACATGGTCCCCTGACGTATATCGCCTCGAAATTAGAAATGAAATCTGAAGTTTTATTTAGCTTTAACCCATATTTAGATTGGTTATCTAAGCTGCACGAGATATAATTATTTTCGTTAAAGAAAGAATCGGTTCTGAAAATATGTGGCACCTTGCCGTATGACTCCAACTTTGATGCAACTAACTCGATTTGGTTAGGTGTATCATCAACTAGAAGAACCTTTGGTTTTGACACGGCTGAGACTAGAAAGGTCTAGGTCTAGGTCCCTCTTCATCACGACGCACATCTTCACCACCACCAAAGCCAGTAGAAAGCTGAGTTCCTATAGTTGCCACGATTTCATTAAGATCCCCACAACGAGGTTTCCAGCTCCACTTACTTACAGGAACAGGGCCAATCTTCGTTACTTCTTCAAGTAGTTCGAAACCAAAAGGTGCATCAGAACTCAACTTTCCCATATGAATACTCCTGATTTTAGCAAAATTAACATAAAACATTTAACTGAGTCTAAAATATATCCTTAGGATGGATACAGTCAATATCAAAAACCTAAAAGCAAAGAGTAAAACTTCTTCAACTGAAGTTGAGTATTGGAAACATAAATTCAGAAAAGGTCAAGGAATACCTTCTCCAATTATTAATAAAGGAAACTTAGTGGTTGGATTTGTTGGTTGCTTTCTAGCGCTAAAAGAAATGGGGTTTGAAGAAATTCACGTTAATGATGAAAATGAAATGAAAATGTTATTTTCTGCAAGTTCAAAGAATGCAAAAGATTGATAATCTTACTAAATTTCAAATACGTTCATTTTTTGTATTCGCATACCGACCAACACCTTTAAATACCCTTAACCCCAAATTCTACTCATGAAGGGGTTCATGGTATGCATCATCGTATTTGCAGTCCTATCCGTGCCAGCATTCGCTGCATCTGACTACGATTACTCGAAAACCAACCTCAGTAATGAATTTGACGACCAACTTTTTTTGGTTGGCGATAACATCAATATTTCTATCAATATCACGAACATCTCAACCGGCGTATCCAACCCGAGCGACACGATTTGCGTCATCAACTTTTCCGGCGACACCTACCAGCTGCAGTATGCGAACGGCTTCTTTTGGCAAAACTACACGTTCACAAAAACCAGCAACACTTATCAGACCTCATGTAATGGTAGTGACCCGACCAACAACCTTTTAGAGCTCGATGAACGCTACAACCTTCACTTGCTCCTTGAACGCTATCCGATGCAATCCGTTCCCCTGCTTCACAACGTATCACTCTTTGAATACAACTTTTCTCACGCACCGGTTCAGACAGGAGTTTGCACACTGAAAATATCAGACTCCATCTATTCCGATCTACAAACGAACTATGGTTTTACGCATACATACACGGACTCGGGAAATGTACCCATCAACTATAACTGCACCTATCCCCTTTCAGGAGCAGTTAACGGTTCATTCAACATTTCGATAACACCGTATGAGCCGCAACTTTTCGCGCCTTCAAGCAATCCTTTGGCTTCCCACACTTCAGCGACCAACTATAAACTTGGAGCGTTTGATTTTGATGGCGACCGAACGGACGAACTCATTATTGTTGAGGACTCAGGACTATTCATTCTTAACGGAAGCAACTTGTCTCAAAATTTTGGAGCTAGTATCGTCGCATCATTTACGAATACGCAGAGCTTCTTTGCAACAGATTTAGACTGGGATGGTGATGGAGACTTACTTGTTCAAAACGGTACCAGGCTCTACAAACTTTCGTATGATGCAGGTAGCTTTTCCGCTACAAATATTGGTACAACGTTCCCTTCCCTTGCAGCCTTTGGGACGTTTGAGATTAACAACGATTTTTACAAAGATATTATTGTACTTAATGGTTCAGGGAACACTTGGCAGTACACCATTTACAAAGGGGATGCGTCAGGATTCATTTTTAACGAAACTGGTTTTTTAAACCTTAGTTTTAATGGCGACTCATGCGACAAGATGCTCATCTTTGATTACGACAAAGATGCTATCCAAGAACTGATTTGCCAAAACTCTCTTGCAGGAGGAAGCGTCCTTCTGTTTGACCGAGACTCATTTACTGAGCCCCTATCCGGGATTGCGCCCACGACGAACCCGGTAGGGTTTTCTCCTTTAACTGGTGTTGCTCACTCGATGTTTTTTGCGGACATTGATTCAGATGGAGAATGGGAGCTTGGTTTAGCTGAGACAGCTAACGCCCACGTTCATTATTTTGAAAATCTGAGCACCACCTTTGATGAACTTATGGTTGATACACTCCAAACTGCAAGTTTTGGTGGACATGCCGCTTTTGACATCATGCATAACGACACCCAAAACCGCCACTACACCCTCTTGCAAAGCGGGATAATCTTGTCCACATGGTATGGAGACCTGGTATCTAACAAAACTGACCGCAGTTACTTTGGAAGCCCGATGTATGTGCAAAACCAAGGCAGTACCGACGTTGCGGTTCCTTATTTTGATAGTGGATACAAACTGGCGTATTTGGAGAACAATATCACGGCGTATATTACACAGTCTACCGAGTTTGATGCACCGATGCTTCTTAAAAACTACTCGGTTGCAGGCGAATCCGCGAACCAATCTACCCATGTGGATATGTCTTTCTTCCCGACCGCCACATGGCCGTACCATGACTACTTTTTCAGTGTAGATTTCTCCGGTACGGATTCGGTGTATCGAAACGATTATTTTGATTCCCAACAAAACCTCAAATACTTTTTAGTTAATGACTCAAACAGATACCAGTTTGATGTGCTCAATGATAATGAGTACGAAGTAACCTTTGCGCTGAACCGATACTCCATGTCGCTAACACCTCCCAAAACCGACAGAAAAGAAAATGATGACTGCTTGTGTTTTTTTACTGACTCATGTTCCATAGAAACCACGTGCGAATTTGATACCGGTTCAGCCGTTACTTTTTCAGCATCATCCATCAACATCACCAATGCGCGGGTATTATGGAGTAACGTTCGCACCAACGCCACGGTTCGCCTACTCAACCTAACTTCTGCCACAAACTTCATTAGGGACAGTTACGTTTTCAATACCACACTGCACATTGAGAACGGAACAACCCTTGAAATTAGAAACACAACGTTTGAAAACACAACCATTGTCATATCCAACATTTCAGTTTCGCTTACTGATTCCATTGCTACTTGATTGCTGATTTTAAACGGTTCGAAAAACACAACCATTACTTCGACGGTGTTTCAAAATCTTTCGACGACAGGTATCTTTTCTGGGACGGTAAAACTCAACAACACCCAGGTCGATGGTGCACTGTATGCCAATGGTTCGATTCGATATTTCAATTCATCCGAGGCTTTGGTTTTAAACACTGGCGCGAACCAAACGTACTATAACTGCACTTCCTTTACTATACTTGATGATGTAGGTGTAACGCTCGTTCTTACAGGTACCGATTCCTATGGCACACCCTTTTCAAGTTCGGCGTGCTTACCCATTCGAGATAACGTGAGCGGAGTAGTTTTCACAAATTATTCCTATGTTTTTACGTTTGATACAAACTACCAGTACTATCCTACTTCCCAAAACTTTACGTTGTTTGGTGCAACAACCCAAATCGTTTTGAACCGTACATTTTTGCCGGTATGGGATTACGCTCTAAACGGATCTTTCCAGACTGACTTTAGAAACTATTCGCTTTTGCAGTCAGTAGATTCCCTTTCTGATGTCCGGTTGTCATATGGGGAAATGCTCAATGTGACGATGCTTGGTTCTCACAATTATTCTTCTCTAAACCTAACCGACTTTTTGTATGCTGATGATGGATTGATTCAAATTGGGAATGAGCTTGGAAACTCGACACGCTTTGCAATCAATTATTCGTATCCCTACGGCTCGGTTGTAGTAACACCCGAAACAAACCTGAGCATTGGTAACGAAACGCTTTTTGGAGAAGTGACGGCAGGCTCCTACCAAGTTCAAAGGGATTTAGTCACCCAAGTCGATGTTCCAAAATACGCATACCCAAACGTATCTTTTGATGTGGGCGTTACGTATGAAAATCTGAATGGTTCGATTGATGGTATTTCTGGATGTACGTTTTTTGTATCAGACACGGAGGTTGGGTTCGTTGGTCTTAATTTCACGTCTGCTGGTGCGTATCCGTATCAAGCTAACTGCTCGCATCCTGGACTTGAAAATATTTCGTACTCGGGAGTTTTGAATGTATCAGCTTCTTATCTTTCTGGGTTTGAAACGGTATTAACGCATACACCTTTTGTGATTCAAAATAACCACCCAACCGACTGTGAAGGAAACATTACGTTTACGGATTTAGAGAGTTTTTCGGAGAAGACTTTCGAATTCAATTCATCGTGTGAGGCTTCGGTACTGTTGAGCAGCTCTGAACATAATTATGTGGCTGAATTTGATTCGTTTAGTGAGAGCGGAAGCGTTTCGCTTGGGCAAGGGTATATTTTCTTTGCCAACGTGTTTGAGATTGTGCGGTTGGGAATGGAGCAGAGTGATGTCCAGCTTTCTTCATTTTGGATAATTGATTCAGAAACATTCATTTCCCGACAAAGCGGCCTGAACTTGACCGGCAACAACAAATATTCACGAGACGAAGGCCTTACCGATACTCCGGTTCCCGAACAGTCAAATTTCTATTATAAAGGTGTTTTGTTCAATGATGGAAAAGTTATAGAACTCACGAACTAGAGAGTTCGTGGTAAAAATTATTTCTTTAATTTCGATGCGCCATACGCAGCCAAAATACTAGCAGCTGCCAGATACAATGAGCTTGGCTCAGGGATTGTAATTGGAAGAGCTCTTGGTGCTAAGCCATAATCATCAAGAGAGAAAATTGCTTCTGGTGCTACTGTAGCAAGAATCGAGTCAGCTGTATCGAAATGGATTGATAGGTCGCCTACTTCGCCTAAAATGTTGTTTCGGTTTGCATCGAGTAATCGTGAATCAAAGTAGATTTCACCTACCGCCTTTCCAGGTGTTGGATCAAATGCTTGATAGGTCACATCCGGAATCCCTCCAGCGTTACGATATGCAACGGTTCCGTTTGATGGGTTCATGGTTCCATTCCACCCAAAATCAACGACATCCTCACCAGCAAGCGAGTCACCATATTGTAAATAGGTCATCGCAGAATTTACCATGTTTCCTTTTGTTCCAAATTCGCTTTGGTTTGCAGGAAGCGTCCATAAATCGTCCACGATTTTGTTCATGAATGAGAAATCATAAGAGTCCAGGGTTGATACACTGGATGGATTGTAAGCCGTAAATTCAAAGGATGTGCTACCAGAACGAAAAGTCGCTGGATCTTTTTGCACATACTCAAAATTCCCAGAATTTGAGCTGATGGATTGTTCTACCGGCATTAAAGCAGCAGAAGCGTTCATTGCACCAGCCGCAACTATTGCAGCAAGCCCCTTTTTAAACGTGGAAATCGGTCTCATACGAGTGTGTAGCGCATAACTCATATATAAAGCTTCCGTCCAATGTGTTACGAGTGAGTGGTTACAGTTCATACATTAGGTAACTATTGTTACGCACCGTCAAAATCAACCCTCATGTGTAACTATTGTTACGTCCTTAATTTAGGTAGAATCATGGCAGTAGTAGAGGATGAAAGACACTGAAGCCTTTACGAACGCACTTGCGAAAACACTATACGCACTTCGAACTGAAAAGGGGCTCTCGATGGAGGAGCTTGCCGTGAAAGCAGGAATAACCCGGCCTGCAATCTCGATGTATGAGTCTGGTGACAGAAATCCGTCCGTTCACGTGCTGTACCGGATTTCCAACGCCCTCGGTCTAAAAACATCGAAACTCATTGCCATGGTTGAGGCGGTAGAAACTAAAAACTAAATTATTGAGTTCTGACAGTCATGCGAAAAAACTTCCTCATATTCCTAAACATCGGCTTGAAATTGGTACCCTTCCTCTTTCTGGGAAGCATCGCTTTGCTTCACATCTGGGGCGTGGTCAAAGTGGATACATATGGTTTAGCTTTACTCATATTAGCTTGCCTCCCTGCAATACTGCCAATTATAGCAAGATCGATTAAGACATTCAAAATCAGTAAAGATGGCATGGAGGTTGCGACTACTGTAGCGGATTTTGAGGGTAAAATTATTTCAAAGGATGGAATACGTGCAGTTGCTGCAAATAGTCGCGATTCAGAAGAAACGACCTTTCCGTATCCTGTTACCTCCCGCCGAATACTTGCAACGCTTTGGTTTTACCAAAAGGAAGAATTTGGAGAAAACTCGTTAAAACGTTGGGGGTTTGGTGTCGGGTTGGGCGCATCAGATTATTCGGAATTCCAATCAGGTATTACGCACCTAACTCAAGATAAATTGGTGCATGTTGACCAAAGAGGCATTTGTTATTTAACAAATGAAGGCATGGATTTTTGTCGTGAAAACAAAGTCTCGCTCGAAGCCCAGGGTCCATTCTACAAACATTTTGCCCCAGCAGGTTGAAGTAGGGGAAATGAGCAATCAACCGTAATGAAATGCCCTGACCTTAACGGGTAACTATTGTTACGTCCATATTTCATACAGAATCGTGGCAATAGTACAGGATGAAAGACACTGAAGCCTTTACCGACGCACTTGCAAAAACCCTGTATGCACTTCGAACCGAAAAGGGGCTCTCAATGGAGGAACTTGCGGTCAAGGCTGGCATAACCCGGCCAGCAATCTCGTTGTATGAGTCTGGTGACAGAAATCCGTCCGTTCACGTGCTGTACCGGATTGCCAAAGCCCACGAGTGTCCGGTTGTTTAAAGATGCTGTCCTCATAAAGTTATGCTATCAAGAGGTTTGAATAAAAAAATGTATGTGAGGCTTTTGGTCGAAATTCGCCCCAGATATAGCCGGAACCATGAGAAACGGTTCCTACATCATATCGCAAATCACTGGGAAAATCCATTGGGAGACCCTCAACCGGCAAGTCAGGAAGTACAACGGCAATTACAAAGTAAAGCTTTTCGGTTGTCGCCAACAATTCATTGCCATGGCCTTCGCACAATTGACGTGGAGAGAAGGTTTGCGGGATATCGTCGACTGCCTCAATGCGCAGCCCGAAGCCCTGCACCATCTTGGATTTACCGGACCCTTGGCCAAGTCCACGCTTGCAGATGCGAACGAATCGAGAGACTGGCGGATTTGGGAAGGTGTAGCCCAAGGGCTGATTCGAAAAGCCAGAAAACTCTATGCGGACGAAGAACTGGGATTGGATCTGAACCATACCGTGTATGCGTTGGACTCCTCGACCGTGGATCTTTCTCTGACGCTGTTTCCCTGGGCCACTTTCCGGGAGACCAAAGCCGGAATAAAACTGCATACTCAGATCGACCTTCGCGGGCTCATTCCAACATGCATTCACATCACAGATGCCCGCCAACACGATGTAAACTGGCTGGATTCGCTGGTCTACGAACCGGGAGCAATTTATCTGGCCGATCGTGGATACCTCGACTTCAGCAGACTCGCCAGGCTCCACGAGTCCGGAGCATTTTTTGTGACAAGGTCGAAGCGAAACACTGTGTTCAATCGCCACAGCTCCAGCCCGGTAAATCAGGAAAGCGGACTTCGGAGCGATCAGCTCGGACTGCTGGGAACAACCAAAAGCCGGGAAGCATACCCATGGCTTCTCCGACGTGTCAGTTACAGAGATCCAGAAGAAAAACTGTTCTACGCATTTCTCACCAATCTGATGAACGTACCGGCAGGACACATCCCGGAACTTTACCGGATGCGCTGGCAGATCGAATTGTTTTTTCGGTGGATCAAACAGCATTTAAGAATACGACATTTTTACGGAAACAGCACTAACGCAGTGAAAACACAAATATGGATTTCGGTGATCGTTTATTTGATTATAGCTATCCTTCACAAGGAAATGAAACTCCCGGGTACTCTTCACAGAACATTTCAGATTTTGAGCACATGCCCATTTTCGCAAAAACCTATACATGAATTGCTTATGCAATCTAATTTCAAACCTTCGAATATGTTAAATTTTAATCAGTTGGAATTCAACGACTTATAACCGGACACTAGTGGCCAAAGCCCTCGGCTTGAAAACCTCGAAACTCATTGCCATGGTTGAGGTATTGGAAAATCAAAAATAAAGACTGAGTAACAGCAAACAATTTCAATTTACCAACGCTTCTCCCAATCATTTGTATGCAAAAGGGATAAGAGCGTCCGCCAACAATTCTTGTATGGCATTTTGGAAATCAAAACCGAGCTTCGCTGTTGGCGACATTCAGGCGTTCGTTATAAAACGAAAAAAAGAACGAAAAATTCTACTCTATAAGCGGATGGTTGATGGGAAAGGTCACGAACATTTCAGCCACGAGCTGGAACCTGATGATTTACCACGACTGCGTGCGTTACTGGATACGGTATACGCATCTTTTCAAAAGTAGGTAATCAGCACAATTTCAGAAACAACATGGACACAGTTCAGCATCACCAGTGCATACTCTTATGCCAGTATGCTACAAACAACCCTCCAAGCGATTAAAGCCATTCTCCAGACCGACCCCACCGTCTCTGGAGAAGAGCGCTTGCAGTTGCTCAAGAGCTTGCAGTACGGAACATCACCAAAACAAGATTCAGGTGATCGTGTCCTTTCTCGTGCGGAAGTCGCACGCATGCTTGGAGGAAAATCATTACGGTTTGTAGACTACCTTGCAGCTGAAGGAAAAATACGAAAGGTTCAGCTCCCGGGAAAAATGCGAGGGATTGGGTTTAGTTACAAGTCAGTTCAAGAACTGATACTTGGTACTACAATCGAAGATCTGTAAGCCTCGTAAACCATCTATGCTCAAAATCCCATAATTGCTGTGGATTTCCTTAAAATTCTTACCCGTAGGGGTAGTAGCTTTATGGTAGACTTCTAAACAGCGAACAGGGGCGAATCGAGGCGCACAAGAAAGAAGCGAATTCCGGAGAATTCGCTTTTTCCTTAATAATAATGGTACACCCGAGAGGATTCGAACCTCCACGCCTGTGAGGGCACTAGAACCTGAATCTAGCGTGTCTGCCAGTTCCACCACGGGTGCACGTGTAAGCAGGGCGCCATACATATCCCAAAAGTACCCCCTGTCAACATCTCTCCTACTGGAATTTATGATCTTGATTACCAAAAAGATCACATTTCCAGCTTTCATTTCCGGTAAAATAGAAGAAGAAAACATTAGCTATACAATCTCAATCACAAAAATGGAGCAGGAAATATGAACGAATTTATGGAAAACCTACCGGCGATGGCCACACAATATGGCATGAAAGTACTCGCGGGCGTCGCGATTTTAGTTATCGGACGAATGTTAGCGGGACTTGCCAGGAGCATCATTCAAAAAGCGATGACCCGGGCCAAAGTCGATGAAACCCTGGTGAAATTCACCTCCAGTGTCAGCTATGTGGCACTGATGGCTTTGGTGGTCGTCTCCGCAATTTCAGCCATGGGCATTCCCACCACCTCCTTTGTTGCAGTCTTGGGTGCCGCAGGTTTGGCCGTGGGCTTGGCATTGCAGGGTTCACTGGGCAACTTTGCCTCAGGGGTGTTAATGATTATTTTTAAACCTTTTAAAGTGGGTGACTTTGTGGAAGCCGGCGGCGTGGCCGGGGTCATCGAAGAAATTGGCATCTTCAACACCGAATTAAAAACCGGCGATAATAAAAAAGTGATCATTCCCAATGGGGCCGTAACCGGTGGAAATATCACCAACTATTCCGCCAATGATACCCGCCGGGTGGACCTGGTTGTCGGCGTGGGATACGGCGACGATCTGGATAAAGTCAAAAAGACCCTTCAGGAAATTCTGGCCGGCGAAAGCCGCATTCTGCCGGAACCCGAACCCACCATTGGCGTGGCCGAACTGGCTGACAGTTCCGTAAACCTGGTTGTTCGCCCCTGGGTAAACACCGCGGACTATTGGCCGGTGAAATTCGCGCTGACCGAAGAAATCAAAAAACGTTTCGACAAAGAAGGCATCTCCATCCCCTTCCCTCAGCAAGATGTGCATATGCATCAAGTGAGCTAACACTCTCCTCTCAGCAGAGGACAAAGCAAACCCACTTTCCGCAAACGGCGGAGAGTGGGTTTTATTTTGGAGAATGTGGATGACAGCCAATTACAGATTGAGATCTGCCAATAACGACCCCAAGCCTTCTCTGAAACCCGGATATTTTAATCTGAATCCCAAAGCCCGCATCTTCGAACTGTCCACCCGCTTGTTGCCCCGGTCTGCACCGGCCCGTCCGGGATGATCTTCATCATAGCGGCCATCCGGAAGATTCATTTCTTTTCGAATCCAGGTGAAAATTTCTTTCCGTTGGGTGGGTTGTTCGTCACTCACCAGCAAGAGGGGTGGCGGGGGCGCTTCCCGGTCGACCAAAAACTGTACCAAAGCGGCCACATCGTCTGCATGAATCTGGTTCGCCCAAAGATCCGGCTTCAGAAAAGGACGCTTGCGCAACGCTTGCCGAATCAGCCGGGTGCGGCCGGGCCCATACAATCCGCTTAACCGCAGAACACAAGTTTGATCGCAGGCGGCCTGAAGCGCCTGCTCTGCATCCACCTGCACTTGACCGGTGCGGTGAACCGGTTCAGTCAGGGTCGTTTCATTCACCCAGCTTCCATCCCCCACCCCATACACGCCGGTACTCCCCAACATCCAAACCTGCGGAGCATTCCGCCAGGCCATACGGTCCAGGATCCGCCGGGGACCGTCCACGTAAATCGAACGGTAACAGGCAGGATCTCTCTGACCGGAGCCGGACAAAGTCGAAATGAGCAAATCAAAAGGGGGAAGGGTTTTGAGTCCGTCCAAACTTTCAGGCGCCAGGACATCCCCGGCCATAACCCCATCCCCGCCCCCGCTGCGGTTCAGTCCAATCACCTCATGACCCGAGCGCCGCAAGGCCGTTAATATCCGGCTCCCGGTAAAACCTGTACCTGCAACTAAAATTCTCATTCGCAAATTTTCCATTTCATGTTACACTCACCCTACAATGCTTCGTGAAGTTCTCAAACAAATGATTCCATTCTTCATACTTCTGGCCGTCCTCTGGTTGGTCGCAGAATTATTAGAAAGAACCATGACCGATTCCGGTCATACGGTTGTGGCCCCCGCCAAAAGCGCGCCGCCTTCCCCATGAACAAACAACCGCTGGTTCTTTTTGATGGCCCCTGCACCTTCTGTCAACGTTCTGTCCGCTTTATCCTGCGCCATGAGAGGTCTGCAGATTTAATATTCAGCTCCCTGCAATCCGAAACAGGCCAAAACCAACTTCAAACTTTTGCGATCCCCCCGGAGATCGATGCCATGGTCCTGATCGAAGAGGGCGAAGCCTTTAGCGGATCCGACGCGGCCCTCAGAATCTGTAAATATTTGCGACGTCCCTGGCACTGGTTTTATGGCTTGCGCCATTTACCCGGCTGGATGCACCGGCCGGTGTACCGCTGGATTGCCCGTCATCGCTACCAATGGTTCGGAAAAGATGAAAGCTGCCCGTTGCCGGATCCGGCGCAGGCGGACAGATTTATTTAGCGACCACAATATTATCGATCAAACGCGCGCCGGGAAACTGCACCGCCATCGCCACCAACACAGCCCGGTCCCCCACCTCAGTTACCGGCTCAAGCGATTCATCATCCACGAATTCCAAATAGTCCAATGTTCCCAGGTCCGAATCAGACAGGCATGCCTCCGCCACTTCCCGTAATGCAGCCACCGAGGATTCTCCTGATTTCACCGCCTGTTCAATTGCCTGTAAACTTTTGCGGAGGACGATGGCCTGCTTTCGCGATTCGGGATCCAGATTGGAATTGCGCGAGCTCATGGCCACCCCGTCGGACTCGCGGACGATCGGTCCGGAAAGGATTTCCACCGGAAAATTCAGATCCCGCACCATACGGCGGATCAGCCGGATTTGCTGGGCATCCTTTTCTCCGAACACGGACAACGCCGGCAACACCAGATTAAACAATTTGGCCACCACGGTCAAAACCCCCCGGAAATGAATGGGACGACTTAATCCACAGAGCCCTTGCGAGAGCTGTTCCTCCTGCACAAATACCGAAGCATCCTGCGCATACACCGCGTCGGCATCCGGCATAAAAACCACTGAAACCCCTTCCTGCTCACAGAGTTCCAAATCCCGCTGAATATTGCTGGGGTAACGGTCCAGATCTTCGTTGGGTCCAAACTGGGTGGGATTCACAAACAAGCTCAATACCACCACATCCGATTTCTCTTTGGCAATGCGGACCAGCGAAAGGTGTCCGTCATGTAGAAATCCCATGGTCGGAACCAGTCCGACCTTCACCCCTTCAGCCCGCCATGCCAAAGCCTGTGCCTGCATGTGTTGCGGATCCCGAATCACGTCCACGGATTACCCCTCCAAATCTTTAGGGCGCAAATTCAACTTCAGGCTTCCCGTATGCGCGGTAACCTGGGTCCAACTTTTCACATCAAAATCAATTTGCAAGAATGCGCAAGTCCGCAAAGTTTCAAGCTCTTCGCTTTCAGGCAGCAATAATTTACGGGCAAAATCGCTCAACCCCGGATTGTGTCCCACAATCAGTACAATTTCCGATTTTGCAGGCAGCGCCTGAACCGATTCAAACAGTGCTTCCTTTTCTGCAAGGTAGAGAGCTTTCTCGAAATGGATCGCTTCCTTTTTCAACGGCCAGACTTCCAGAAAATACTTAAGCGTCTCCCGGGTACGCAAGGCCGGACTACAAAGCACCTGCTGCGGAGGGGGGATCAACGAAGAAAGGTGATCCGAGAGCAAGTCTGCTTGAAAGTGGCCCCGCTTTTTCAAAGGACGCTTAATGTCATCCAGGTTATTGTCTTTCCAGGAGGACTTTGCATGCCGGAGCAAATACAGGGTTTTCATTATGTCAGCCCAAGTTACTGTCTTTGGATTTGGCTTCTTCGGCTTCCTCTTCTTCTTTGAGGCTCTTTAATTCTTCGTCCACTTCGCGGCGGCCCCGCTTAAATTCCCCGATACTTTTTCCGATCGCACGGGAAAGGTCAGGCAACTTTTTCGGGCCAAAAAGAATTAAAATAAGGACCAAAACGATAATTAATTCGGTAGGTCCGGGCGTAAAAGCGAGCATGTTAAATGTGTTCATATATAAACTTGGTGTGAAACTTACTGGATCATTCCATATTTTCCGCTAATTTCAAGTTAGATGTCATCACTCTTTCAACTCTCCTTCCTCAATGCCCTCGGCGGATCCCCCATGGAAATGGTGGTGGTCCTGCTTGCAGTCCTCATTCTTTTCGGGGCAAAATCCCTGCCCGGCACCCTTCGCACCCTCGGTCGCTGGTCCGAACAACTGCGCCAAATCTCCAAAGAAATACAGCGGGAGATCAATGATGCCGGAGAACCTTTTCATCAAGCCCGCTTGGAATGGGAAGAAAGTACCCGCGAACATACTGTAGAACGAAAGAGCGTGGTACCCGATCCGGATCAACCGGAAACAGCCCCCGACGAAGCGGAGAAAACAGATGCGGTCTGACAGCACCATGTCCATTCTGGATCATTTGGAGGATCTCCGCAAAATGATTCTCCGCTCCTGTATGGCAATATTTTTCGGGATGATCCCCTCAGTGATTTACATGCGGGAGATTTTGCAGTTTCTCTATGCCCCTTTGCGGAAACTCGGGGTGGACCCGGAAACTTTTCTGGTCGTCCCCCAGGTGATGGGCAGCTTTAAAGTATTTGTCTCGGTCATGTTTTGGGGCGGATTGCTTCTCGCCTCCCCTTTTATCGTCTTTTTTATTGCACAATTTATCTTTCCGGGGCTCCACGCCAACGAAAAGCAGGTCATCCGCCGTTCCTCCTGGGCCGCGGTGCTCCTGTTTTTTGCCGGGGGTGCGCTGGGCTATCTGGGAACCATCCACTATGCCCTGCAAACGTTGATCTTTGCGCTCAACGATTGGATGGGCACCACCACGGAATGGATTTATCTTACCGACTACATCGCGTTTGTTCTGAAACTCATTATGGGCTTCGGACTGGCCTTCCAATTGCCGCTGATCGTGCTGATGATCGGATATGCGGACCTCATTGGCAGCGATTCTCTCCGCAAGTCACGTCGGCATGTCCTGGTCGGCCTCCTGATCATGGCGATGTTGCTCACCCCTCCCGAACCCATCTCTCAAATCATCATGGGACTCAGCCTGTATGTTTTATACGAAGGCTGCATTTTGCTGATTTCCCGGCACGAGAAGAAAGCCCAAATACGGTCCTTGAAACCGGAAATCCGAAGCCGCTAGAAACGGAACAAAGACGGGGTGAGCCTGCCCGTAAAACGCCCCAGCGGCCAGGGGGCATCCCTGCCCGATGATTTTTTGAATAAATCAACCGGCCCTTCAGGCGGTTCGACGGAATGCCTTCAGGCTTCCAGTTTCAAAACCCGGGTTCCGCATCCCCCTTCGCGTGAACGCTTGGGGAGAACCATCTGAAGATGGAACTCGGAACATTCCCTCCGGTTTCGCACGGGTTTCGGGTTCGGAGTCCCGTCTTCAGGCGGTTCAACGGAATGCCTTCAGGCTTCCGGTTTCAGAACCCGGGTTCCGCGCCCCTCTTGAAATAGGCACTCATCATCCATCATTCACCACGCATCTTTGATCTTTAATCGTATATCGACGATATACGATTATTTATTAAATAAAGGGTGAATCTTCAAATATACTTTAAAAAACGGGGTCTGGCTTCGTTTTCAGCGAAAACGACCTTTCAATCTCCATGATTTAAGCGTAGATTAAAGATTCTTACATTAAACAACAACCCCCGCACGGATCTACCAACCGGGCGGAAATGGAGGTGAAATATGGTAGAATGGTGGTTAGCATGGTTTACCACGCTTGCTGCCGCCGCATTGGGCTGGTTCTGGAACTGGCACGTGCAAGGAGTTGCCCGCCGCAACGGGGAGGCCTCGGCAGAAGATCTGCTGGCCGCCGCCCGTCATAAGGCGGAGGTCCTGATACGTGAAGCCCGGGCACAGGCCAAAGAACTTCAGAATGAAGTCCACAAAGACTTCGATCTGGAATTTAAAGAACGGCGACAGCGACTGGAAATAATGGAGGACAAGCACCATGAGCGGGCAATGCTCATGGATACCCGATCGAACACCCTGGATTCGAGGGAAGTATTGGTCGACTCCCAATTAAGGGAACTCGACAACGCGAAGAATCAATTGGAAAACCGCAAAACAGAATTTGAGAACCTTCTCTCAGAGCAGCGGCAAAAATTGATGGAAATTTCCGGTTTGACACCGGAACAGGCCCGGATGGAAATGATCGGAAAACTGGAAGACGAAATCCAAAAGGAATCCGCCCAGTATATTCGTCAGTCCCAACAGGAAATGCACCGCAAGGCCAAATCTGAAGCCCAAAAAATCATTACCTATGCCATCGAACGCTATGCAGCGGAAACAGTATTGGATGTTACCACCACGTCAGTCCATCTGCCCTCTGAAGAAATGAAAGGACGGATTATCGGCAAAGAGGGCCGGAATATCCGCTCCATCGAAGCCGAAACCGGGGTAAATATCATGATCGATGATACCCCGCAAATGGTGGTGCTTTCGAGCTTTGACCCCATGCGGCGTGAAATTGCGCGCATCGCTCTGGAGCGGTTGATTCAAGACGGACGTATTCATCCTTCGAGCATCGAAGAAACCGTGGCCCGGGTTCGGGAAGAAGTGGAAGAAACCGTGCGCAAAGCCGGTGAAACCGCGGTATTCGAACTGGGTCTCAGCAAAGTGCACCCGGAAGTTATTCAAACCCTTGGACGCCTGAAGTACCGCCAAAGTTATTCGCAAAACGTCTTAAACCATAGTATCGAAATGGCCCATTTGATGGGAAGTATGGCTGCGGAATTGGGGCTGGATATCGAAACCTCCAAACGAATCGGCCTGCTTCACGATATCGGCAAAGCCCTCACCCACGAAGTGGAAGGCTCCCATGCCATCATCGGCGGAGATTTAATTAAAAAATACGGGGAAAAACCGCTCATTGTGAATGCCGTCGCCGCCCATCACCGCGAAGTGGAAGCGGAAAGCGTTTACGCCCATTTGGCGATGGCTGCAGATGCCATCACCGCCGCCCGGCCCGGTGCCCGCAATGAAAATACCCATCAGTATTTGAAGCGCCTGGAGGACCTGGAAGAAATCGCCAACGCCTGCTCCGGCGTGACCCGCAGTTACGCCATCCAGGCGGGACGCGAACTTCGGGTACTGGTGGAACCGGAAGAGGTCTCGGATGAAGAAGCCCTGAATCTGGCCCGCAAAATCAGTGGACGCATCGAAAAAGAAGTTCAGTTCCCCGGTCAGGTAAAAGTGACCGTGATCCGGGAAACCCGCTCTGTTGAATATGCGCGCTGAATCCACCAACCCCATCCGGGTTCTGAGCGACCACGTCTGCAATAAAATTGCAGCCGGAGAAGTGATTGAACGTCCCGCCTCGGTCTTAAAAGAGTTGGTGGAAAACTCGGTGGATGCCGGAGCCGACCGCATTGAAGTCGAAGTGCTTCAGGGCGGTCGTAAAGCGGTGATCATCAACGACAACGGCTCCGGCATGGACCGGGATTCAGCCCTGTTGGCGATCGAAAGACATGCCACCAGTAAAATCCGGGACGTGGATGATATCGAACACATCCACACCATGGGCTTCCGCGGCGAAGCGCTGGCGGCCATTTCCTCGGTCTCCCGCTTTATCCTCACCACCCGGCCGGCCCGTGATCTGAGCGGCACCCGCCTGGAAATTGAGGGCGGCACCCTGCGCAATGTCGAAGAAACCGGTTGCCCCGAGGGAACCCGCATCGAAGTGCGCAATCTCTTTTTTAATGTCCCCGCCCGCCGCAAATTCTTGCGTACCGAATCCACCGAACTGAATAATATCCGCAGCCTCTTCCGGGTATTTGCCCTGGCCCATCCGGACATTCAACTCATCCTCAAAGTGGATGGCCGCGAACTGGAACGCTACCCGGTCCAGGCCCGCTTCGAAGACCGGATTGCAGATCTGTATGGCGCCCAGGTATTGCAGAACCTGAAACCGGTGTCCTTTCAACAGGGCGGGCTCACGATTCACGGATTCACCGGCCTCCCGACCCTACACCGCAGCGACCGGCGGGATCAAGTCTGTCTCATCAACCGCCGGCCCGCCACCGCCCCCGTCTTGGCCTACGCCATCCGCGAAGCCTATACCGACACCCTTCCCAAGGGCCGTCATCCCGTATGCTTTTTACATCTGGATATGCCGGCAGACTGGGTG
>CAKZLZ010000019.1 GCA_937127435.1 uncultured Verrucomicrobiota bacterium
TTACGGAAAAGATCAGGCTGTAGGCCCCTAACAAACCGTAAGGCTGAACATCACTTTGCGGATGCATTAAAATATAGAGGGTGAAACACAAATGAAAGGACCAGGTAATCCCCAATCCAAAGGGCAAAAACCCGGACCAAAGTTGGGGATCCCACCACAGACTGGCAAGGTAATGGAGGGCGAGCAGAACCAGACTGTAAAAGGGAATCATATATGGCGCGAGCGAAATCCACAGCGTGGCTTTTTCCACTTCCACGCTGCCTCCGTCTGCATGGACCTGTAATGAACCTCCTTTTACCCCGGAGATCCAGGCCGCCAGCAAATGACTGAGTTCGTGGGCGAAAATATAACTGCGTACGGGACGGGGAAATAGGAGAAAAAGCACCAGCCAGATGGCGGCGCCACTTAAAAATAGGTTGAGAATTTTAAGCTCTTCGGGGTGCATATACAAAGAAATGACCGCCTGATAAATCGCCATAGCCAGTCCCGCTGCACATGGCAGAAGGAAAATTCCAACGAGGGTGGCAACAATTTTTCGCATGGGGGGATAAGCAAGATGACTTGTAACTTTATGAAAGTCCGCTACGAATAAATGATGACTTGTATGAAAAACACCATTCTTTTCTGGTTGATTCTGGTTGCAGGCGGGCAGGGGGCTTTTGCCCAAAGCCAGGAAAACGCACTTGAGATTTCGCGGCTTCTCTATGAGGACAGCCTGAGGAAGTTTGATAAAGAACATGCTGAAAACGTGGAAGATTTAGGGGGGCGCTATGTGGAACGTCTGGACACGGTAAAAGACCATTACCAAAATATGGGAAACTTGGATGGGGTCCTGTTGGTGGAAGGTGAGCAGGAAGCGGTAAAACAAGGGAAAGCATTGCCTGAACTGGCTGCGGATGATGTGACGGAGTTGTCCGCGGTGCGAAAACAATATCTTCAAGCGTTGAATGTGCTCACCCAGGATGTGGAGGCCAAAACCCAGAAGCTGCGGAACGTCTACATTTCTCATTTAAAGGTGCTTCAATCCAAACTTACCCGTGAAAACCGAATTGATGAGGCGCTGCAGGTACGGGATGAAGTCGCAAGAGTAGAATCGAAGCTTTCCGGTGAAACGCAGGCAAGCCCTGTTGCCTCAATATCGCCGGAACAGCGGTTTCTGGTGGAATGGGGGATGCCCCAACGCGGACGGCAGGTTTTGGTGACCACGGAAGGATTACAACGCAAGCCGAATCTGGTCTTTGACCGCGACACCCAGTTGACACCGGATGGCATGGTCCTGAAAGGTGGGCGGGTGCTTGTGGAAGGGATGGAGGCTGCGTTATCAAATGCCGTAAAAGAGACGGGCGAGTTTACCCTCTCGATTGCGTTTATTCCTGAAGGGTTGAGAAGCTCGGGACCCGGGCGGATTTTGAGTTATTCCAAAGGGGGAATGGAAAGGAATTTTACTCTGGGTCAGCAAAGAGAACGCTTGGTTTTCCGGTTACGGACTTCGGAAGCGGATCTTAATGGAACCCATTCTGAATTTTACTTGGGAGATCTCATAGCGGATCAAGTGACCAAAGTGGTTTTCAGCTACGGTGCGAATGGCGCCCTCTGTTTCCGGGATGGAAAAAAGGTCGATATCGAGGAAATTGAAGCCGATTTCTCCAGTTGGGAGGAAATGCCGCTACTGATTGGTAATGAGTTCGGGACCAATCGAAAGTGGCTCGGAAGCATCCTCAGCTTCAGCCTCAGCAATGAAGCCATGACGCCGGAAGCCGCAAAAGAAGCTTCCAAATAGGTGCCGGTGCTGGAAGGAACCCGGGTTCTGAAACCGGAAGCCTGAAGGGCCTGTTGATTTATTCAGAAGAAAACAGGGAACCACTAATCTACACTAATCTCACACTAATAATTTACTGTTGAAGTTTAATATTAGCGAAGATTAGCGTCAATTAGCGGTAAAAATATTTTAGTTCTGAATAAATCAACAGACCCAGAAGTCAGGACTCCGACCTCGAACTCCGGATGCAGCCAGTTCGACTACACTTAGCCGCGCATTCCGGGCTCAGCCTTCGTCCCGCAAAAGTTGGTTTAAGGCCGATTTTAAATCCTGATACCGGAAATCAAACTTATGCTTTTGGAGTCCTTCAGATGGACAACGGGTGCTGCCCAGTAAGAGCTCTTCTCCCATTTCGCCCAGTAGCGCTTTTATGAGAAATGCCGGAGCGGGTAAAATTGCCGGTTTTTTCAGCGTTTCAGCCAGGGTTTGAGTGAATTCGATATTCCGCACCGGGCGGGGCGCGGTGAGATTCAGAGCACCGGAAATTTCAGGGTTCGTGAGTGCGTAATCAAATGCCCGGGCGGCATCTTGCTCATGTATCCAGCTCATCCACATGCGACCTGATCCGAGCTTGCCGCCCAGGCCCCATTTAAAGGGAGGCAACATTTTGGACAAAGCCCCTCCTTGCGCAGACAGAATCATCCCCAATCGTAAATGCACGACCCGGATGCCCGCTTGCCGGGCGGGGTCGGCCGCGCTTTCCCAATCCCGAACCACTTTAGAGAGATACCCTTCACCCGGAGGCGAATTTTCAGTTAACAGTTCTTCTCCCCGGTTGCCGTAAAACCCAATGGCACTCGCACAAATGAGGCATTCCGGTTTGGTCTCCAGCCCCGCGAGCGCTTCCGCCAATGCCCGGGTGCCATTGACGCGGGAATCGTAAATTTTTTGCTTCTGTTTGGGTGACCAGCGACGGGCGGCGATCGGTTCACCCGCCAAATGGATCACTGCAGAACTGTCTTTGACCAAATCCGGATTACATATCCCGTTCTCCGGATCCCATCCGGGCTCTCCATGATGAAGCGCTTTCCACGGGGATTTGAGTCGGGAGGTGATCGCTTGGCCCAAAAGTCCTGATGCGCCTGTGAGCAGGATTTCATTTTTCGGTTGAGGTTCCATGGAGGTAGTGTACGCGCAGGGGATGGATAATCAATTATATATCCCTCCCCAGGGACCCCCACAACAATCCGCACCGCAGTTTTTCGACCAAATTGGTCTGGATAAACTATATGAAATGGCGTGGGTGCAATATCAATTGTTTCTGGAAACATCGATTGCCCATATGTTTCCCCAGGATGAGGCCGGCCTCAAAGAAGCCTCGGAAAAACAAGCTGAATTTATGTGCGGCCTTTTAGGGGGTCCTAAGATCTATATTGAAAAACACGGTCCGCCCCGCATGCGTGCGCGTCATCTTCCTTTTGCGATTGATGCTGAAGCCCGTGATGCATGGTTACAGTGTTACAAACAGGCGTTCCGTCAATGTGACGGGTTGGGGTTAAGTAAAGAAGATCAGCAGACTTTGGTGAATTGGCTGGAAGGTTTTAGTGCCTGGATGGTAAACCGGGCAGGTGCGTAATATGGTGAATCTTCTCACCCAACTCTTTCCCCTGTGGGCCATTTTGGTTTCATTTTGGGCCTTTGCGATGCCGCAACCTTTTGTGAATTGTCAGCCCTTGATTGTGCCGCTGTTGGGTTTGATTATGTTTGGGATGGGGATGACGCTTCGCGGAAAAGATTTTGCCCAGGTGATCAAGCGCCCGCAGATTATAGCGCTGGGAACGGTTTTGCAATTTTCAGTCATGCCTTTGGCGGCTTGGGGAATCAGCAAACTTTTAAAATTACCGGATGAACTGGTTGTCGGAATGGTGTTGGTCGGATGTTGTCCGGGAGGAACGGCCAGCAATGTGATTGCCTATCTGGCCAAAGCGGATGTGGCTTTGTCAATTGCATTGACCACCGTCTCAACTTTGCTTTCGGTGTTGGTGACCCCATGGCTGGTGTGGCTGCTTTTAAACACCTGGATTGATGTGGATCCTCTGAAAATGATGTGGACCATCACCAAAATGATTTTAATTCCGGTGACTGCCGGTATGGGGGTGAATCATTTTTGGGGTGGAAAAAGAGAAGGTTCAGGAAGGCCAAAAGGTGTTAAAACAAAACCTGTCAGGCTTAATGAACGAGAGATAGAATTAATTAACTTAATTAGAAAGGAGGAAACTTTAGAGGTTGTTCTCTATTGGGCTACAGCCCATGCTTCTGATAAACCAGAGGACTATAAATAATGCGTTTACGCATGAAAGGTCGCACTCAATAGTAAATTTGTTACAAATGCTTATCGACCGAAAAAGAGCGTAGCGAACCAATATAAATTTGGAAACAGAACCCGCGCAGCATGCGCCCCTGATAAACAATCTCTTGAATGGTTCTGTCGGTACTGCTAGAATTTAGACAAAAGAAAACCCGCACGAAGCGGGTCTAACAATTTAAACGAACCGTGTAATATCTTAGCTCACTCGCCAAAGTATCTAAGACTTACCTATAGGCTACAAAATGAATTTTAAGACAGAACAGAAAGTTTTACAACCAAATAGTTTAAACGTTACTTCGGAAGTGGGGAGGAACCGCGAAGCGGGGGGGGCA
>CAKZLZ010000020.1 GCA_937127435.1 uncultured Verrucomicrobiota bacterium
TGGAAGATTACGCCCGCGAATTCTTTGCCGAAGGATCCACGCTTTCCATCAGTTCTTCCGAAGAAGTATTGGCCAGCGACCGGAAGACCTACACCGAAAATGACTGGACCCTCTCTATCTCCCAGGCGGAAGAACTGGGGATGGAGCGCTTCTGGGAACGGAAAGATGATCTGGAAAAAGCCCTCAGCACCTATGTGGCGACCAGCAATGATGATTTTGCCTGTTTGATGATTACCGATATCACCACCCAGGCAAGTTACCTGCTCACCTCCGGAAATCCGCGGATCATCTCCGCCATCGACTATCCCTCCCTGGACAAAAACCTGTACGACCTCCCCGGAGTGGTCAGCCGTAAAAAGCAATTATTGCCACAGTTGATGCGGGTTCTTAACCGCGTTCATCATTGAGGCAGGCACCCGCCCGCCTAAATCTATTTCAGCGCATTGTCTGTAAACAACTGCTGGTTTTGCTTAGCCAAATCCATTTCAGCCGACTTGCCCAACGCGACACCGTCCACAGGTTTCAGTTCAAAATACAGGAACTCATTTGACGCGAGAGACAAAGCAAAACTTGCATGCTCCCCGGCGTCAATCACCTCGAAACGATATTCGGGTTCGGCCATTTTCCGGATGGCCTCTTCCTGAATGGGCGAAAGATTCTGGGGACGCCCCATCCCTACCCAGACTTCTTTTGCACTCCCGCTACCCTCCTTCACTTTGGCAACTGTGAGGAGATACTTGCCCGCCGTATCCACACGGACATTCACATTTGTTTCAAAATCCCCGCGCTCTGACTTCGTGATGAAAAGGTGATTATAGACGAAGCCGTTTACAACTTGAAGTTCTTTGGTAGCCACCAATCCACAACCATGCGGCAGTGTGCCTTCCACATTCAGCTCCAGTTTCTTCCCGCGTAATTTCGACATCAGTCGAAAGGCGTTTGCCGTTGCCTTGGGAATCCCCACCTGGTTTACGATGCCATAACTGCAAGCAAAAGGGGCATTGGAAATCAGATGCTCTTCAAAAATATCTGAGGCCGCCCAATATGCCAAAGAGTCGCAATGCGTATCCAATTCGATACAATTATATGCAACCAGCGATCCCCCATAAAGATTGTCCATTGCCTCATTGTCCATGAAGGTCACGTCCGCTTTGGTGGTGGCCGTTTGCGCATTCCACTCCGTCCAGTGAATTTCCAAATCAGGCCGGTCGGAACTTCTAACGATCTGCTCCACGGACTTGAAGGTATCAATCATAAATTCCCCTTCTTCACTGGGGCTGGCCTCCACTGATCCATAGTCAATGGGTTCATCCAATTGATAGACATGGGTTGAAACGAAATCAATGGGAACATCCTTTTCCACACAATGCTCGATCATTTCTTTCACCCATCCGGCATAGGCAGTTGCAGGTCCTCCCACCCGCAAAGATTCATCAACCCCTTTCACCGCGAAAACGGCGGCATCATAGAGTTTGAAATATTCCTCCAATTGGTTGTCCGTCCACCAAAAACATTTCAAATTGGGTTCATTCCACACTTCGAAATACCATTCTTTCACTTCATCAAGCCCATAGCGTTCAATACAGTGCTCCGTGAATTTCTTAACCAACATCCCCCACTCCTCATACAGACGGGGCGGGGTCACATTCATCTTATAATAAAACATGGTGGTCGCCCCGGAAGCCAGGGCTGCAGGCATAGGATTCAACTCCACAAATGGCTTTAAGCCCATGTCCAGCAAGGCGTCATAAATTTTATCCACGTGGTGCCACTGAAAACTTAAGGAACCGTCTTTTCTTCGTTTCACCACTCCCATGTCATCATGAAAAAGCGCGTGAAAACGAATATACCGGAAACCGATTTCTTTTTGTAAATATCTCAGGTGATCCAACACATCTTCCCGAATCAAATCATAGGCCCTGCCCACGGTGATGGTCTTCTTCCAAGGCAGGTTCAATTTTTCCAACTGCGAAGCGGTGATCTCGATATTCATATTTTCCTTTTTATTTAACGAAGGGCAAAGCTATGACCCAGTCCACGTAAAAATCAACTCGGCATCCCCATTCCTTTTCCATCTTGAAAACACGCACAAGCTTTACGTATAGAGAATCATGGCTTGTAGGCTGAAAACAGCTTTGATATGTGCCTTAAATGTACCTTAACAAGTTTCTTCACTCCGCCAATTTCGAATATCCTGAATGCCTCGATCAAAAGGGAAATTATTCCGTGTTTCGGAAACAGGGTCAACTAACCCTTGCGCCTTTCGGAAAAAACGTATTCCGGCTTACCGCCACCGGAAAAAATTGGAACCGGAATGAATCGGCCTGGGCAACTTACCCGGACGGAAAACCCGACCCTGCCACTTCAAAATGGAACATGGAACTAAGCACACAGGACTTGGCGGTGACCTGCAGGAATCCAAGGAAACAGCCGGTTCTCGCCAGTGTGCCCGGAATGGCCTTCGGGGTTTGCGGTGACAGCTTCATCATGAATTTCCTTCTGGATGGAAACGAAAAGTTTTACGGCATGGGAGAAAAATTTCTGGGCTTGGAACTTTCCGGAACCTGTACCAGTTTTTGGAACACTGATATGATGGCCGACTTTGCCGGGGATGTTTTTCAAAATGGGCGCCCGGATCCTGCCTATGTTTCAATTCCCTATTTGATGATGCAAACCAAAGGAGGCTGGGTCGGCATCCTGGTGAACAATCCGGGACGGGTCATGATCAACACCGGCGCACAAATGAAAGTGGAGGGCCTGCTGTCCACCGGCGGTCAAAAAAAGATGCTGGTGATCGGATCCGAACAGGGTCAACCCGATCTCTTTTTTCTGTTTGCAGACTCTCCGGCGGAATTGACCCGTAATTTCCAGCAATTGGTGGGCACCACCCCGCTCCCGCCCGTCTGGTCTCTCGGATACCATCAGTGCCGCTGGGGATACGCATCGGCCAAAGAACTGGAAGGCTACAAGGCCCGGTTTAAACAAGAAAAATTTCCGGTCGACGGTCTCTGGCTGGACATCGATTACATGACCGGTTACCGGGTGTTCACCTTTAACCCGGAGCACTTTCCGAATGTCGAGGAAGATCTGGCCTCCCTGCAATCGGACGGTCAAAAAGTCATTCCCATTATTGACCCCGGGGTGAAAATTGATGCCGATTGGGACGTATACAACGAAGGCTTGGACGCGGATGTGTATTGCAAAACACCCCAGGGCAAGCCCTTCGTCGGACAGGTGTGGCCGGGGGATACCGCCTTCGTGGATTATAGTCTGAAAGCAGGGAAAGATTGGTGGACCGAAAAATGTGCGGAATTTGCCGCCAAAGGGATTCAAGGTTGCTGGAATGATATGAATGATCCGTCCCTGGGGTTTGTCGGCTGTGACTCCATGCTTTGGTCGAACGGAAAGAAAGCGCACTGGACGTATCACAATCAATTTGCGTTGCAGATGGCTGAATCCACCCGGGATGGTTTTCTCAAAGCCCGTCCGAACGAACGGCCTTTCGTGCTCAGCCGCTCGGGAAGTACCGGCATGGCGCGCTCGGCCGCCCTTTGGCACGGGGACAGCACTTCCAACTATCACTGGTTGCAACTGACCTTGCCCACCGCCCTGAATTTATCGCTTTCCGGTGTACCGTTTAACGGCGGGGATCTGGGTGGGTTCGACGGAGAATGTCCCGAGGAACTCTTCAAGGATTATTACAAGGCCTGCTTCCTCTTTCCCTTCTGCCGGAACCATGCATCTTTCCACTCACCACGCCAGGAACCCTGGGTTTATGGCCGGGAAACCTTGGAAAGCGTGAAAGGATATGTGCAGGACCGCTACCGGATGCGCCCCTATTTGTACCAGCTCTTCGCGGAACATGAACAAAGCGGCGATGCCATTCTGCGTCCCTTGTTTTACGATTTCCCCAAACATCCCGCAGCGGATCTTTCTGAAATCGAAGACCAGTTCATGGTCGGCCCCGCTTTGATGCAGGCCCCCCTCGTGAACGAAGAACGAAAAAGAAAGGTCACCCTGCCCTGCGGACGCTGGTGGAATTTTATGACCGGCAGATGGGTGGAAGGCGGAAAAACATTCACCGTGATGCCGAAAGGCGAACGTACCCCCATTTACGCACGGGCCGGCTACGCAATTCCGATGGAAAAGGAACGTCCGGAATCCCATCATTGGCAGGGCAAATCTTTTGACCTGCACCTTTTCCTCGAGGCGAAAAGCACGTCATCAATCAAGGGCAGTCTGGTAAGTGATGACGGTCACAGTTTTGCTTATCAACGCGGAGAACGCAGCCGCATCCAATACACCGCAAAAGTGAAGGACGGGGTATTAAATATCCGTACCCGCCAAACTGAAAACGGCTTTGGAAAAATCGAATTGGGCTTTGTGCTTTACGCACGCTTCAAGAAAGTTTTCGTTAACGGTAAAGAAACCAAAGCCATCCGCTCATCGTTTGAATTCGCAGGGCAAAGCCAAAATATTTTCAATATCTAAGCCGGAAACAATCTGCTTGCAGGCGGAATGTCACTTATGGAAATTTCCACTGCCAGAATTGAACATGAACTTTACGTATAGTCAATTCATGGATTGCTTCGCATAGTCACATCAGGTAAAACGCTCCATATGAAAAACCCTCCCCTTATCACCCCTGCCTTTTCCGCCACAAACCGAACCGCCTTGATTTATGAAGGTCAAAAATTTACCTATGCAGAATTGTTAGATTCATCCGCAAAAGTCGCCCGTTCCCTCCTGAAAGATCAAAATCATCTGAACGGTGAACGGATTGGATTATCGGCTACAGCCGGTGTGGAACACATCATTCTGCTTTGGGGCATATGGCGGGCGGGGGCTGTGGTCGCCCCCATAAGTCGCTCAGCCTCTGCGGCCGAAATTGCCTACTTTTTGGAAGATGCGGAGATCAGCAAAGTCCTTTGCAGTGAAGGCGAAAAGGCAACCACAAAAACCCGACTGCCCGCTGACTTTACAAATCTATGGGGGGTGAAAGATCTTCCGGACATTCCTGAAAACACTTTGCCGGATATTTCGCCGGAAAATGGCGCGACCCTCATCTATACCAGCGGGACCACCAGCAAACCCAAAGGGGTTGTTATGACCCATGGCAATTTGCATGCGCAAGTGAGCAGCTTGGTGGATGCCTGGGCCTGGTCCAAGGACGACTGTATTCCGCTTTGCCTGCCCTTGCATCATGTCCACGGTCTCATCAATGTGCTTTGTTGCGCCATGTATTGTGGTGCCAAAACCGTCTGCTATGAAAGTTTTGACGCCAAAGATGTTTTAAAAGCTGTCGCTGATAAAACTTTTTCCGTCTTTATGGCCGTTCCCACGATTTACGTAAAAATGATCGAATATATCGACAGCCTCCCGGAAGCGGAAGCGGCCGGCATTTGCGAAGGGTTCAAGGGCATGCGCCTGATGGTTTCCGGATCTGCCGCCCTGCCCGTTTCAGTGCATCAACGCTGGCAGGCGCTGACAGGTCAGGTTTTGCTGGAACGCTACGGCATGACCGAAATTGGCATGGCCTTGTCAAATCCCTATCAGGGGGAGCGCCGTCCCGGCACCGTAGGCCAACCTTTGCCCGGCGTAGAAATCTGTTTGCGGGGTGAAGACGGAAAGATCATTCAAAAAGAAGGCGTTTCAGGGGAAATTCTCATCAAAGGTCCCGGCGTATTCTCCGGATATCTCAACCGGCCCGAAGCCACCGCGGAAGCCTTTGAAAACGGCTGGTTCCGGAGCGGGGATATCGCCCAATGGGATGATGGATACGTCAGAATCCTCGGCCGCAGCTCCATTGATATTATAAAAAGCGGGGGCTATAAACTTTCCGCATTGGAAATTGAAACCCACTTGTTGGATCATCCGGACATTCGTGAAATTGCGGTGGTGGCATTGCCAGATGATACCTGGGGAGAAACCGTGGCCGCGGCCGTGGTGCTGCAACCCGGCAGTCAGACGGATGCGGATGCTTTGCGGAACTGGAGCAAAGAAAAAATGTCCGATTACAAAGTTCCCCGGCGCTGGATCCTCGTCTACGCTCTCCCCCGGAATGCCATGGGAAAAGTGATGAAACCCAAAGTGACAGAAATGATCCTCGAAAGCCTTTAATTTGCCACTTTATGTTATTTCCACATCCCAGGAAGCATGCGGAAACTATTTAAATATGATTCATAATTAAAATAAATAAGCTAAATGTAACAGGACTTTGGCCTTGTCGATCAGGTCCATTGAGACTAAAAGATTATAACATTTATTTTACGGCTCTCCAAAGCAACCCATTTCATAATTTTCAAATCAGCGAATCCAAGGGGGAACCCATGAAACAACATTTAATAAAGTCAGCCCTTCTGTTCTTTCCAGCGGCATTCTTTGCTATGGCTGTGAATGCGGAAATTATATTGATTGATTTCGGGCAGTCAGCAAGTGCTACGACTGTACCTGGAACATATTGGAACAATGTGACGAGTAAATCAGGTAATATTGCAGATCTTCGTGATAATTCTACCGATACAGGGGTAGCGACGGGTATCGCCATGAATCTTACCGGCTTCAGTAATGTAAACAATTTCAACGGCAATGTAGATGCAGATGCGGCCATGTTTGATGCTTTTGAAGCCGCCACAGTAATTACAGATGCAATATACACAGCAGAAACCGGGGGGTTGGGGACACTCTCGTTTACAGGTTTGAACGCCAGCAAGACCTATAACTTGACCATAACTGCAGCAAGGAATAATACTGAAGAACGATACTCCCGCTATGGAGTAAGTGGACACGGGACCCAAATCCTCCAAGTTGCAGGTGATTCTCCCGCCGCAGGAAACGGGGTAAACTGGAACAATGATGATTTCGTCACCTTCAGCAATATTACCGGGGTAACCTCATTGGATTTAACTGTCCAGGGGAGTAAAAGTACCGCTTTTACTAATATTAATGTATGGGGATACATTGGTGCCGTACAAATTGAAGTCATTCCGGAACCTTCCACCTTTGCATTATTCGCGTTGAGCGGAATTGCCGGGTTGGTGGCCTTCCGCCGCCGGAAGTAATTCAAAAGATTGCGGAGGAATGACAGGCTTCGTCTTGACGGCGCCTGTTTTTTTATGCACAAAATCCCAGTGAAAAAACATCCTGATTTTACCGACATCCCCTACCGTAATGAACCCGAGCTTCAATCCCGTTGCCGGCTGGACCTCTACCTGCCAGAAGCGAAGAAGGATTTCACCACCCTTCTTTATCTCTACGGCGGAGGCATGACAACAGGTGACCGGCATCTCCCCGAAGAATTTGCCGATCAGGAATTTGCCGTGGTCACGCCGGACTACCGACTGCACCCGAACACCACCGCTCCCGGGTATATTGAAGATGCCGCGGCCGCGGTGGCCTGGACTTTTGCAAACGTGGAAAGCTTCGGCGGCAATCCGGATAAAATCGTATTGGTCGGGTCTTCAGCCGGGGCCTATTTGGCCTCCATGGTCACGTTAGACAAACGGTGGCTAAAACCCTACGGGATTGACCCCGACCGCATTGCGGCCCTGATTTCCCTGAGCGGTCAAAATGTCACCCATTTCACGATTCGTAAAGAGCGCGGCATCCCTGAAACCCAACCCATCATCGATGACCTGGCCCCCTTTTATCACATTCGTCCGGATGCACCGCCCATGCTTTTGGTCACCGGTGACCGCGAGTTGGAGCTGATGGGACGCTATGAAGAAAATGCCTACTTTCAACGGATGTTAAGAAATACCGGGCACACCCGGAATGAACTGCACGAAGTTTTGGGCAAGGACCATGGAGGAATGGGCCAGCAAGGCAATAAATTGGCCCTGGAATTCATCAGGAACTTAGGCTGACGGGCCCGCCGCCTGTGCCATGTGCACGAATTTCTTCAATCGAAGGCACGTCTTCGAATCGCAGGGCTTTTTTCAAAATCGTATAGCGTTTAAATTCTTCTTCATTCACCTCGTCCTCTGTTTTTTGGGCGATGCGGTAGGCCAAAGTTTCAAGCTCAACCGTGGCATAAGGAATTTCCGGTTTAGGGATCACGCCCCGCCATTGATAGCGATGAAGCAATGCAGCTCCTCCACAAAACAGAAAGCCGGTGAGCCCTCCGGCCAAATGCACATCATAAGCAACATGGTTTCCGTAGGGAGTGAGAATAAAAAACAAGTGTGTGGAAAGTAACAAAGTCGCCAATACCGAAGCCCGCATGGGAATCATCAGCGGTAAAATCACGTAGATACGTTTGGGATACAAAGCCACGATGCCTCCCAACAATCCAAAAATGGCCCCTGAAGCCCCCACACATGGCGTCAATTGCCCCTGGATGATGTAAGAAATAAAGATAAACCCAATTCCGCCCAGCCATCCGCTGAGTAAATACAGCAATGCGAATTTACTGTGACCGAATGTTTGCTCCAAATCAGGCCCCAACAAATAGATGCCCATCATATTAAACACCAGGTGCATGGTGCCCCCATGTAAAAACATATAGGTAAACGGCGTCCAAAACATCCCTTCTTTCACCACGGCCGAGGGAAACAATGCGAATAAATTTAACAAATCTTTATTATTTAATACCGGCAAACCGAACATATCTCCCAAAACACCCACAACATAAACCAATACATTGAGAAATATTAATATTTTGCAGACGGGTGAGTACTGCAATTTGGGATCGGGACCTAAAGTTAAAGCCATTGAATTTGAGTCACATTAAAGAGGATAGATTGTTGCTATATGTAAGAAAAATTTGCTAAATTTATGTTTATGAACATTACCGATTTACCGCAATACCGCCCACTACATAAAATTCAGAAAGGAGGATTAACCGATTTATATGTATGCACGAATTCTGAAGGTAAACGGGTTGTTGTACGCTTCGTGAAGGAACAACATAGGAAAGACAAGAGTATTATCAAATCGTTCAAAAAAGGATTGGTAAATTTACAAAAATTTGACAGCCCCGGCATCATTAAGGTTTTAGATACGGGTACCTGCAAAGGTTTCCAGTATATGGTGATTCAATATCACAACTCGGAAAATTTGAGAGAATGCATCCTGCACCAAAACCCGATTTTAAAAACAAACTCGCTTACGTTTGTCCGTAAACTCGCGGAATCGATCAATTACATCCATAATCAGGGCTACTTGCATATGGATCTCAAACCGGAAAATATTCTGATTAAAGAAGAGGGAGATCTCATTCTGATCGATTTTGATTTTTGTATTCCCCACAAAGGCCCCAAACCGATCAAGCTGAAGGTCCTTCCGGGTACCCCCACCTATTTGGCACCGGAAACCCTGAAAGCCAAAGAAGTGGATGAACGATCGGAAGTCTTTTCTTTCGGAGTGATCGCCTATGAGCTTCTCACCCACCATAAACCTTTTGAAGCCAACAGCATCACAGAGTACAAGCGCGCCGTGGCGGATCCCCGCGTAAAGGCCTACCCATTGCATGAACGCCGCGGAGATATCTCAAAACGTCTGGAAGGCGTGATCGAAAAATGTCTGGCCAAGCGCAAAGAAGAACGTTATCCAAGCATGGCCCTTGTTTTAAGGGACTTGGAAGCCTTACTATGACCCAGATTTATGTGAACAGATCTCATTCCGGAAAAAACCAGTTGCTGGTCCCGGCGATTCTTTTTTTGCTTGTTGCCGCCATTTGCTTAGGCCTGTGGCTTCAATCAAAAAAGAAAACACCTGCCCTGGAACCGCTAACGGAAGAAGTTTCGGATGATAAAGTCACGGCCGAGAACCCTGAACCCGCCCCCCGAGAAATCCCGTCGCTGGCCGCCATAAAAGAAATGATTGTATCCGGCGAACTTGAAGCCGCCCGTGAAGAGGCTTTTGTCCGGTTATCAGCACTGACTAAACCGGTTGAAATCATGGAAACGGAAAAAATTCTGGGCGATTTAAACACTCGAATGGTCTTTTCCCGGGCTCCCATGCCCGAGAAAATCATCCATGTAGTGAAAGCCGGAGACA
>CAKZLZ010000021.1 GCA_937127435.1 uncultured Verrucomicrobiota bacterium
AACTCTAACAGGAAGCAGAAACGTGGCGAAAATCATATTGAAGAATGCACAAGAACTGGATGGAATGCGGGCTGCCGGTAAAGTGGCTGCGAATATCCGCATGCAACTTGCGAAAGAAATTGCGCCGGGTGTGAGTACCCAGGAACTGGATCTGTTTGCAAAAGACATCATTGAAAAAGCAGGTGCACGGTCTGCTTTTATCAACTATCCCGGCCCCCGCGGCGTTCCCAAATATCCAGGCTACACCTGTATTTCCGTGAATGAAGAAGTGGTGCACGGGATTCCGGGTGACCGCAAGATCCGTTTGGGAGATATTGTGAGTATTGATGTCGGCGTGGTGTACGAAGGATTTATTGGAGACAATGCCATGACCGTACCGGTAGGGGTCACCGACATGAAGATTCTGGAATTAATCCGGGTCTCCGAGCAATCCCTGATGAACGGCATTGAAAAAGCGGTGGCGGGAAATCGTTTAACTGATATTTCCCATGCGATTGAACAAACGGTGATCCCGCACGGTTTCGGGGTGGTACGGGATTTTGTCGGTCACGGGGTAGGGCGCAACATGCATGAGCCCCCGCAAATTTATAATTTCGGACCTCCCGGACAAGGACCGGTGCTCAAAGAGGGGATGACCTTGGCCATTGAGCCGATGGTGAATTTGGGCACCCACGATGTGGAAACCCTGGCAGACGGATGGACGGTGGTGACTGCGGACCGCAAATACTCGGTGCACGTGGAACACACGGTGGCGGTCCACAAGGGCAAAGCGGAAATTTTGACCCTTCCTGACGAATAATTTGCATGCATAAGCCGGAAAGGGAATCGTATATTTCACTTTTTGGAAGCCCACATCATCCATTTCCGCGATTCAAAGCGTAAAATTTTGTAAATGTTTTAAAAAAATCAAGTGTTCGCAAAAATATTTCTTATCAGATTTAAGCTGAAATAGTCATGAATAACGCGCATATCGCACAAAATTAACCATTCTATCCGTAAAAAATCAGTTCAGATGAGAATTTCCGAAAAAAAGGAAGAAATTATACTCGACGCAACCCTCCTAAATGAATTAGAGTGCGCGACCTTTCAAGTTGAACTTGATAATGGGCATAAAATGGTGGCATTTTCCGCACCCAAAAAGACTCTGTCGCAGTTAAAATTGCGATTGGGACAGAGGGTGCGGCTTCAATGTTCCCCCTATGATATGCTCAAAGGAATCATTCTAGAAGATCACCCCCAGGATTTAAAATCATGAAAGTTCGTAGTTCCGTTAAAAGAATTTGTATCAATTGCCGCGTCATTCGACGCAAGGGTGTTGTGCGTGTAATTTGCACCAATCCCCGTCACAAACAACGTCAAGGTTAAGAGGAGTTTACTAATATGCCACGCATTATGGGAATCGATATTCCGGGCCGCAAGCGCCTTCCTTATTCACTCCGCTACATCTACGGTGTAGGACCTGCCCGCGCAGACAAGATCATTGCTGATCTCGGTTTGGATCCTATGACCAAAGCAGATGATCTCACTGCTGAAGAAATCAACGCTATTGCCAAGCATTTGCAGGCCGAATACACGGTGGAAGGGGATTTACGTCGTGAAACCCAGTCCAATATTCGTCGTCTGATCAGTATTGGCAGCTATCGTGGTATTCGTCACCGCCGGGGACTTCCCTGCCGTGGACAACGTACCAAAACCAATGCGCGTACCCGTAAGGGTGGTCGCCGTACCATTGGTGCTGTACGTGGTAAAGAAGCCCGTGCCGCAGCGAAAGCCGCAAGATAATTTAACCCCTTACATTTTCCCAAGGAAAACACTCCATGTCTGAAGAACAGAAAGATTCTGTAGAAGAAGTAAAAACCGAAGCCGTTGCGGCGCCTGAAAAGGCCGCTGCTCCTGAAGCGAGTGCTGAAGGCGCAGAAGCCAGCGCGGAAGAAGCTACGACCAAACGTCCTACCGCCGCCCAGTTGTTGGGCGAGGATTTGTCACCGGTTAAAGCCCGTAAAGCCAAAAGCTCTAAAAACATCACCCAAGGTGTGGTGCATGTGAAAGCGACCTTTAACAACACCATTGTCTCCGTTACGGATCTCTCCGGAAATGTTATTTCCTGGGGTTCTGCTGGTGGGGCAGGTTTTAAAGGTTCTCGTAAGAGCACTGCTTATGCCGGCACAGTGGTTGCCCAGGAAGCGGTTCGCAAAGCAATGTCCCACGGTTTGAAAGAAGCCGAAGTACAGATTCAGGGTCCGGGAGCCGGACGTGAGTCTGCGGTTCGTGCCGTTCAATCTTGCGGCGTGACCGTTTCCAACATTGCGGACGTTACTCCGGTACCCCATAACGGATGCCGCGCTAAGAAACGTCGTCGTGTTTAATATTTGAGATCTGAAAATTTAGATCTGCAATTTATAATCTGATAATTTAAAACAACCCTCTGAAACGGAGATAAATATATGGCTATTCGACTAGGTCGATTTGAGATGCCGAAACGGGTCGTCAAAGACGATGCGGAAAGCACAGAAAACTTTGGCCGCTACTACGCGGAGCCTTTTGAAGCCGGTTACGGACGTACCATTGGAAATTCATTGCGTCGGGTATTGCTTTCTTCTTTGGAAGGGGCTGCAATCTCCGCATTGAAGCTCGAAGGTGCGCCTCACGAATTCTGCACCCTCGACGGGATGGTGGAAGACGTAACGGACGTGATTCTGAACCTGAAAAAAGTCATCCTGAAATCTTACACCCGCGATACCCGCATGGTGCAGATTAAAGTGGAAGGCCCGGGTGAAGTCACGGCCGGTGATATTGTGACCGATGGTTCCATCGAAGTATTGAACCCTGATCACCATATTGCCACTTTGGACGAAGGTGGGAAATTTATTGCACATCTGGAAGTGAAAGTTGGACGTGGCTATTGCCCGGCTGATTTGAACAAGAAAGACAACCAGCCCATCGGGATCATTCCGATTGACAGTTTGTTTTCCCCGGTTACCCGCGTAAACTACTGGGTGGACAACACCCGCGTAGGCCGTCGTACCGATTATGACAAACTTGGTTTGGATATCTGGACGGACGGACGGATTTCTCCGGATGAGGCTCTAACCATTGCCGCTGCCATTCTGCGTCATCACTTGGACGTGTTCGTAAACTACGACAAAGACCTGGTGGAATTCGAGCAGAGCGAAAAACAGATCGACCAGGAACGCGAAGAGCTCCGCAAGAAATTGGGTGTTTCCGTGAACGAAATCGAACTGAGCGTTCGGGCTGCAAACTGTCTGAACAATGCCAATATCACCACTGTGGGTGAGCTTTGCATGAAGACGGAAGCGGAAATGCTCAAATACCGTAACTTTGGTAAAAAATCTCTCAACGAGATCAAAGCCAAGTTGGTTGAGTATGGCCTGTCTCTGGGCATGACCTTTGAGGCGGATCTTTTGGTCACTCCCCGCGACAACGACTGATTTAACTTCTAACGAACTTTACAGGAACTTAAGAAATGCGACACCGCAAAAAAACCATTAAATTGGGCCGTAAATCTTCTCATCGCGAAGCGATGATGGCGAATATGGTCTGCTCACTGATCCAGGAAAAACGGATCACCACTACCTTACCCAAAGCCCGTGCGATTAAGCCCCTGGCTGAAAAAATGGTTACCTTGGGTAAACGTGGAGACCTGCACGCCCGTCGTCAGGCCATCTCTAAATTGAAAAGTCAGAAATCTGTTCACGAACTGTTCGCGAACGTTGCTCCGGCCTTCAGTGAACGTCCCGGCGGATACACCCGTATCGTCAAACTGGGTACCCGTCCGAGTGATGCGTCCGAAATGGCGATTATCGAATGGGTAGATGTAACCGAAGCCCCCGTTGAGGCGACTGCGGAGTAAATTCCATGTATTTGGAAACTCTTAAAACCGGTGCTTGTCACCGGTTTTTGTGTGTCGGAGTCAAAGGGATGCTCCTGGCTTTCTGCCTGAGGGCTTTGCCTGCTCCGGCGCAGATTGCGTTACCTGATGAGCCCGAGCCGGAAAGAGAAGAACGGACCGTCGAAGCGGCGCCTGAAGAAATTCAGTCCACGGAAAAAGAACTGAATCAACTGATTGAGAAACTTCGAAGAAGTGACAATGAGCTTCTTATTTTCGGGGAGGAGACGACCACGGGTTCTGCAGCCTTGCGCATGCTGCAAAAGCAGAAAGCCCTCTTTGAATCAGCCCCCAAAAAATTGAAGGTCTCCTGTGAACTTTTTTCGGGGGAAACTTTTTGGGGTGAAATGGAAAACCGGAGTTTTGTCATCAGGAACCCGGCAGGCGCTTTTCCGGTGTTGATGCATCAATTGGAGCTGATTCAGACGACAGAGGAGAAGGGGACCTTCATTTTCCGTTTTTCCCAAGGGGATTTGCTCGAGGGCGTTCCCGGCTTGGACGTATTTAATGTGCGTCTGCCGGATGGTGGCCAGCGCCTTTTACGAATCAGCGAATTGAAGTCAGCCAAGTTGGCGGGTGAACAGCCCTGAACCTTTACTTGCAAAGGGACGAATCCAAGGGTAACGCAAGCACATGATTCAAATCAGTTATCGTAAGAATGGTTTTCTTCTCCGCCTGGAGGAGCTTGTGGATATGGCGCAAATGCGGGAATTCACTTTCCAAATGCGTGATGAATGGGCGGGTTTGGATCAGGAATTTGTGCTGCTGGTGGATGCCCGTAATTTTAAAAACTTTTCTGCGGATGCCCAAGCGGGCTTTGAAGAGTTTTTAGAAGAGGCGGTTGAATACGGATTGGTGAAAATCACCGTTTTGGGCATCAGCACGGCCCTCGCCGGGCTGTTTTGTTCTATTATGGTACAGACGGATATGATGGAGTACTATCAATTTTTGGATTTGGCCTACGAAGCGGATTGGAAAGCGGAAATGAAATCGTGGCTGGATGCCCCATTTGCCGAAGCGAAAGATTAAAACCGGAACTCACAGTTAAGATTAAGGAACCTGATGAACATGAAAGTGAATGAATTAAACGAGTGGAAAGAGTTGGAAAAACATGCGGCCGAAATCAAGGGCGTACATATGCGTGACCTGTTTCAGGCTGATGCCAATCGTGCGGAGCGTTTGTCAATGCAGGTGGGCGACCTCTATTTGGACTACTCCAAGAACCGGGTAAATCAGGACACCCTGGACAAACTCTTTGATTTGCTGCGGGCCTGCGAGGTTGAAAAGGCCCGGGATGCGATGTTCGCCGGTGAGAAAATCAATGAAACGGAAGGCCGTGCGGTATTACATACGGCACTGCGCGCCCCGAAAGATGCGGAGATTCTGGTGGACGGCGAAAATGTGGTACCGTCTGTACACGCGGTGTTGGACAAAATGGCCGCACTTTCCGACCGTGTGCGCAGCGGGGAGTGGAAAGGGTTCACGGGCAAGCCGATTCGCCAGATTGTGAATATCGGGATCGGGGGCTCGGATTTAGGACCGGTGATGGTCACCGAAGCGCTGAAACCCTATACCGACCGCAACCTGACTTTGCATTTTGTCTCGAATGTAGACGGGACCCACTTGGCGGAAACTCTGCGTTCATTGGATGCGGAAGAAACCTTGTTTATTGTCGCCAGTAAAACCTTCACCACCCAGGAAACCCTGACCAACGCTTTGAGCGCCCGTGAATGGTTGGTAGAGGCCCTGGGCGATAAAGAAGCCGTGGCCCGTCACTTCGTGGCCCTGTCCACCAATGCGGAAGCGGTGCAGGCCTTTGGCATTGATACCGACAATATGTTTGAGTTCTGGGACTGGGTGGGTGGACGATATTCTTTATGTTCCGCGATTGGTCTGCCGATTATGATCGGCATCGGGCCTGACAACTTCCGCAGTCTGCTGGCGGGCTATCATGAAATGGATACCCATTTTAAAACCGCAAAGGCGGAAGAAAATTTGCCCATGATTTTGGCCGTTCTGGGAGTTTGGTACAACAATTTTCTGGGAGCGGACAGCCATGCGATTTTGCCTTATGATCAATATATGCACCGTTTTGCCGCCTATTTCCAACAGGCGGATATGGAATCGAACGGAAAATCCACCGATCAACAGGGAAATGAAGTGGACTACCAGACCGGACCGGTGCTTTGGGGAGAACCCGGTACCAACGGCCAGCACGCTTTTTATCAGTTGATTCACCAGGGAACCAAATTGGTGCCCTGTGATTTCATTGGCTTTGCCAAATCCCACAATCCGCTGGGAGATCATCATGTGAAGTTGATGAGCAATTATTTCGCGCAAACCGAAGCCCTGGCTTTCGGGAAAACCCCTGAGCAGCTGAAAGCGGAAGGGGTGCCGGAAGCTTTGATTCCTCACAAAACCTTCAGCGGAAACCGTCCCAGTAACTCCTTTTTGCTGTCTGAATTAAATCCTTTTAATCTCGGAATGATGATTGCGGCCTATGAGCACAAGATCTTTGTGCAGGGCATCATTTGGAACATCTTCAGTTTCGACCAATGGGGCGTGGAATTGGGCAAAGTTTTGGCCAAAGCCATTCTTCCTGAATTGGAAGGCGAAGCCAAACCGGAAGCCCATGACAGTTCCACCTCCAGTTTGATTCAGAAATTTAAACAGATGCGGGGATGAGGTAGACGTCTTTATACTGATTGAGTGTTTGGGTAAGCATGCCGAGGCCTTGGTGTGGATCGAAATTGAGGGCTGTACAAATTACGGCATATTCCAATATATCGAGGCGCTGCTCATGTGTTTCAATGGGGGCATTGGTGGCTTTGCCCCATTCGAGTTGATTTAAATCCTTTTCAGATTTTTATCGCGCAACCAAACAATTAACTCCTGGTACTCATCCCTATAGATTGTTTTCTTCATCAGAGAGCTTCAATACTTTCAGAGGGTCATTGCTGACAAAATGACAGCCATTATGCTTGAACGTATACAAGAAGGAGGCGTATATTTTTAATGTGGATTCAAATATGATAATAAGAATCTGAATTATTTAATACGAGCCTCATGAAACCTTTCTATTTGCTTCAATTACTTTTTCGCTGGCTTCTTTTGTTTTTGCTCAGCTTTCAGTTGAATGCGCAACTGATCGAAGTCGATAACTTCACTGAGTTACTGTAATCCCCCCAGAAAAAAGTGGGCATGATAACTAGGGAAAACTACAAAGGCATTTAAATGAAAATGGACTTTTTCCAACCGATAACTGTTTTGGCCCTGCTATTGCTTTGTAATGGAAGTTTTGCCAAAACGCCTCCTCAAGGAGGAGAGATGGCAGGAGCCGACATGAAATTTGAAATTAAAAAAGGGTTGGCTTTTTCATCGGAAGATGAGGCGCTTACACTGGATTTATATCTTCCTTTGGGGGTGACAGAGAAAACCCCTTGCATTCTGGTGATTCAAGGGGGCGGGTTCCGCCCCCAAGATGGGAAACGGTTTCGCCCTTTCGCGGAAGACCTGGCTCAAAACGGCTTTGCTGCGGCATTGATTTCTTACCGGGGGGTGCCCCGGAACAACTATTTGGATTCCATGTCGGATTGTAAAGCGGCGGTGCGTTTTGTGCGGAAAGTCAGTGGTGACTACAATATAGACTCCGATCGTATCGGCGTAATGGGTCGTTCGGCCGGGGGGACTTTGGCGATTTTATTGGCCGTGAGCGGTGGTGAGGCGGAACTTGAAGGGAAAGGAGGCCATGCGGAATATTCCAGTCGGGTGCAAGCAGCGGTGGGAATCTCCGGGGTATATGATTTTGTCGGTCGATTTCAGGATGAAGATCAATTAAAGATACAGGGAAATGCCGCTAAGAAATTAGAATCCAACGGGGTCTGGATCGGGGAACCCTTTGATCCCCAAAGTCGGCTTTGGTTACAGGCTTCCGCGATTCAGCATTTGGATGCCGGTGATCCTCCGATCCTTCTTCTTCACTCCAAAAATGACAACATTGTTCCTTGGCTGCAATCGCAGGATTTTTATCGGAAAATGCAACAGAAAGCTGTTCCTGGTGAAATGATAGTGACCGACGAAGGGGGGCATTCCGGCCCCCAAAACAGCAAAGAATTGATGGTGACTTTTTTTGAGAAAACGTTGAAATAGATCGAACGTATAAACCGGAGTAATCCCCAATGCCCGAAGCTGATAAACCCAATATTTTACTCGTCTTTTCAGATCAACAGCATTGGCAGGCCATGGGTTGCATGGATCCCTTTTTTGATACCCCGAATTTGGATGCCTTTGCCGAAAACAGTGTATTGTTTGAGCGTTCTTTTTGTACCACGCCGCAATGTTCGCCCAGCCGTTCTTCAATGTTTACAGGCTTTTATCCTTCACAAACCGGGGTGATGGGAAACTGTGGCGCGGCAGGCGGCGGCCATCTTTCCCAGCAGACGATTGGGGCCGAATTGCAGGATGCCGGATATAAAACCGGGTATTTTGGCAAGTGGCATATTGGAGATGACCCGCTGGGAAATAAAGGCTGGACCGTTTCTGAAAAAGCCCAGGATGATCCCCGGGCCGAAGCCAATGCGATCAAATTTTTACAGGAGCTCTCCCCCCAATCCGAACCCTTCGCATTGGTGGTCTCGCTGAACAATCCGCATGACATCTACCATTACCGTGAACATGAACCGGCAGAACCGGTAGCGAATGTGCCGCTTTCCCCTTCATGGGAAGCGGAGTCGTTCGCAGGAAAGCCTCCCGTGCAGAAACAGTTTATGGAGGAAGACCAGGGGAAAAATATGGTGGGGAAACCGAAAGCACAGTGGCAGAAATATCGTGACTGTTACCGGGAAAAGACCCGGCTGTATGATCAGCAGGTGGGCACCATATTGGCTGAGCTGAAAAAGCAGGGGCTACAGGATTCCACCATTGTGATTGTAACCTCGGACCACGGGGACATGGATGCCCAACATAAACTGATTTTCAAAGGTCCGTTCCTTTACGATCAATTGATGCGGGTGCCATTGATGATACATGTGCCGGAGAAATTCGGATCGCTTCCCGCACAGAGAATCAACCATCTGGATGTGGTTAATGTGGATTTGGTGCCTACGCTTCGGGAATTTTGCGGATTAGAAGCAAGAGAAAGCCATGGGCGGTCATTGGCTCCTTTGTTTACGGATGCAAAAAACTACCAGGCCCGGGATTTTGTGGTGGGGCAGTACTACAGCAAACAGAAGTGGGTCAATCCGATCCGGATGATTCGGACTGAACAGTTTAAACTGAACAAGCATCTCCACTGGGAAGATGAATTGTATGATCTACAAGTCGACCCCCATGAGTTGACCAACCTGGCTTCGGATCCTGAATTTGCGGAGATGAAGCAAGAGCTTGAAGGGAAATTGGATCAATGGATGGAAGCGCACAACGACCCGTTCTATTCTTTTGAGGTGTCCGATCGTTCCGGAGCACCACTGACCTAAAACAGGATATCTGAATAATCAGGAGTTTTTATGATCCCGACCTATCGTACAAAGTTTTCTTTCGGCAGATTTGGCGGAATGATACTGTTTGTTTTGTCAGGTATGGCATGCACTCTGACCGCACAATCTCCGAAAATGAATGTATTGTTTATTGCAGTGGATGATCTTCGTCCTGAGCTGGGCGTATATGGTCATCCGCAAATTCTCAGTCCGCATATTGACCGATTGGCTTCCCGGGGATTGACCTTTGATAGGGCGTATTGTCAACAAGCTGTGTGTGCACCTTCAAGGATCAGCATGCTTACCGGAATGCGACCGGACTCCACCCAAATATATGATCTCACGCACCCCTTGAGAGAGAATCTGCCCGGGGCCTTGTCGATGCCCCAGTTTTTTAAAGAACAAGGATATGAAACCCTTTCTTTGGGAAAGATTTACCATCACTGGAAAGATGACAAGGATGTGGGCTGGACTCAAAATCCCTGGCACCCCAAGGGGGAATGGAAAGGGCGGGGGTACTTGGATCCTGCATCATGGAAAATGATTACGAAAAAAGGCCTGGGGCCCTCCACCGAATCACCCGAGGTGGCTGATGAAGCTTATCCGGATGGTCAAATTGCTGAAAAAGCTGTTTCCGAACTGCGGCGTTTGCAAAAGCAGGACCGGCCCTTTTTTCTTGCAGTCGGATTTATGAAACCGCATCTCCCGTTTAACGCGCCACAATCCTACTGGGATCTGTATCCCGAAGAAGAAATCCGGCTCTCTCCGCAAACAGATTGGCCGACCGGGATGCCGGATTACGCAAAAAACAGCCGGGGATTTGTTTGGGAAATCAGTGAATACCGGGATCTTGTTGATCTGGAGCGTCCATTTCCGGAGGATGTCTCACGCAATCTTATCCGCGGATATTATGCCTGTGTCAGTTATACGGATGCGATGGTGGGCCGGGTGTTGGAGGAATTGGACCGGCTCGGAATGCGGGAAAATACGGTGGTGATACTCTGGGGAGACCACGGTTGGAAACTCAGTGAATATGCTTCCTGGAGCAAGCACACCAACTTTGAAATCGATACCCGGGTGCCGATGATTCTCTCTGTGCCGGGGCAAAAGGAACCCGGCGGGAAAACAGATGCTTTGGTGGAGTTGGTGGATATTTTCCCCACCCTGGCAGAGCTTTGCGGTTTCCCGGTTCCGGAACAATGTGAAGGACGCAGCATGGTGCCTTTACTTACGGATCCGGATCAGTCTTGGAAAGCGGCGGCTTTCAGTCAATATCCCCGTGGAAAAGATCTGATGGGCTACAGTATCCGGAGCGGGCAGTGGCGATATACCGAATGGGTCGATGTTGAAACCCGGGGTATTCGGGCCCGTGAATTATATGATCATGCCGGGGGACCGGTGGCCGGTGAAAATTTAGCGGGTAAAGATGTCTATGCGGAGACGGTTTCGCAGCTGTCGGCGCTTTTAGATAAAGGGCAGGGGTGGAAATCCGAGGTTCACAATCCGGAACGTTAATGTATGGGTGGCTGGAGACGGGCCAATGCGGCGGCCGCGGCCCGGGCTTCGGCCACCCGCTTGCTGGGAGCCATGCCTCTGCCAATTTCCTCTCCGTCAAAAAAGACCGCGGCATGAAAAATTCTTTCGTGGGCGGGACCTTCTTCGGAAACGATACGGTATTCCGGCGCTTCTTTTCCGTTTTGTTGTAGATGCTCCTGCAAACTGCCTTTCGGATTGTCTTTAATGACTTGAAGATCTTTTTCTTCCAGTAACGCGGCCAACCGCGGTTCGAAATGACGACTGAAAAATTTCCGGCAGGCTTTCATGCCTCCATCCTGGAATACGGCGCCGATAACGGCTTCCACGGCATCCGCAAGGTTGGAATCGCGTTCTGCGCCTCCGGATTGCGCTTCCCCTTTACCCAGCCGCAGCCGGGGGCCGATTTCCCATTCCAGGGCCAGTGCCGCCAGACCGGTACGGCTGGTGACCATGCTTCGAAATTTGGTCATGGAACCTTCATCCAGTTTGGGGCGAATCGCATACAGATATTCGGCGGAGAGCAGGCCGACCACCGCATCCCCCAGAAATTCCAGACGTTGATTGTCCATAAGGGTATCCGCGTCACCCTCATGCCGGAAACTCGGATGGGTGAGGGCGGCCTCCAGCCAACTTCTTTTTTTGAATTTATAGCCGATTTGCTTTTGAAAGATTTTTAGTTCTTTGTGGTTCATGAGATTAAGCCCGGGGATGAAAACTGCTGTGAACCTGCTTTAACCTTTGCTGATCCACATGGGTGTAAATTTGGGTGGTGGAAATGTCGGCGTGTCCCAACATTTCCTGGATGGTTCTGAGCGGGGCACCGGCAGAAAGTAAATGACTGGCAAACGAGTGCCGTAAACTGTGGGGGTGAATGCCCTGGGGGAGGCCGGCTTCGGTGGCAAGTTCACGAATGAGCTGCCATATACGTGCCCGGGTGAGCGGACGTCCATTCAGGGAAAGGAAAACGGACTGGCCGGCATCCGAATCGTTGCTGATGAGTCCGGGTCTCACTTGATCCAGATATTTTTGCACCTGCTTCGCTGAAGCTTTTGCCACCGGTACGAGGCGTTCTTTTCGTCCTTTGCCCCGGATGCGGATATAGCCGTCGTCAAAATGAAATTGATGGAGTTGAAGGTTTACCAGTTCACTGACCCTGAGTCCGCAGGCGTACATGAGTTCTAACATTGCCCGATCCCGCTGGCCTTTGGGTGTTTTTTTATCCGGAGCATTCAGCAGGCGGTCGACCTGTTCCGGGGAGAGAATTTCCGGAAGGCTTCTCCAGAGCTTGGGGCTGTCCAGACATTCGGTGAGGTCCGTTTGAATGAGGCCTTCCGCACTCAGAAAACGAAAGAACATTTTTACGGCCACCAGGCGTCGGGCAACGGTGGTGGGCTTTAATCCTTCCTTTCGTCCCTGCATGAGAAATGCGGTAAAACGGCGGCGGTCCACGGAAGTTAAATCGGCTCTTTCTTCAGGTG
>CAKZLZ010000022.1 GCA_937127435.1 uncultured Verrucomicrobiota bacterium
TGGCAATTCACATCGAAAGACGCACGGGTGAAACTGAAACACTTATATCCGAAGTTATAAATGTTACACGGTACTAGCCTATCTTTAGAGGTTGGACCTTCAATGTTGAAAGGTCGGCCTTCGTATTTATAATACCGACGCACACTCCAGCGCCGCCAGGGCCGCATAAGCTCCGCGACTTTCAGAACCACTCAAACAACGCTCTTCCGCCTGCTCCATGGTGTGGGCACTGACCACCGCATCAATCACCGGACAATCCAGCGACAGCGAAACCTCGGTAAACGTCTTGGTCAACGAGCGCATAATCAGCTCCGCATGCCGGGTTTTCCCCTCCAGCACCACGCCGATCGCAATGAGGGCTTGTGGAGACAATTCATGATGCAATCGCTTGAGTGCCAAGGGAATTTCAAAACTTCCCGGCACCCATACGACTTGAATATCAGCTTCGGATACCCCTTGGGAGATCAGCGTTTCCACTGCGGATGAAACCAAAGCTCCGGTCAAACGAATATTAAATCGTGCCGCCACAATGCCAATTCTTTTTCCCGCGCCGCTATGATTTCCTACGGAAACGTTTACCCCGGCCGGTAATGACGGAAGTCCTTCTTCAGGTTGAGGATAAAAATGCTTTTCCATATTACAACAAATGTCCCATGCGTGTGCGTTTGGTTTCAAGATACGAAGCATTGTGAGGATTGCTCGGAATGACCACCGGAATTCGTTCCGTCACTTCGATTCCATTTTCCATCAATCCATCCACTTTGGCCGGATTGTTGGTCAATAAGCGTATTTTTTCAACTCCCAGATCCTTAAGAATCAAGGCGGAAGACAAATACTCGCGCTGATCCGCCCCAAAACCAAGTGCCAGATTGGCTTCCACCGTATCCATGCCCTGGTCTTGCAACGCATAAGCTTTCAATTTTGCACCCAAACCGATTCCGCGGCCTTCCTGACGCATATAGAGGATGATTCCCTTGCCCGCGGCCTGCACCGTTTCCATGCATTTCTGCAATTGATCCCCACAGTCGCAACGCAGGGAATGCAACACATCCCCGGTCAAACATTCGCTGTGCACCCGAACCAATGGTGCATCTTCACCGGTTAAATCTCCTAAAAACAGGGCCATGTGCTCCTTATCATCCAGGGAAGAACGGTAGATCCGGCATTGAAAATCTCCTTCGCGCGTGGGGAGTGTGATTTCCCCTTCAAATTGAACCGAACTTTCTTTTTGCTGACGGTATTCAATCAACGACGCGACCGAACTTATTTTAAGCCCGTGCTTTTTGGCAAATCCGACCAAATCATCCAGTCGGGCCATGGTGCCATCATCCTTCATAATCTCGCAGATCACGCCCACCGGACGGTGACCCGAGAGTTTCGCCAAATCTACCGAAGCTTCAGTATGACCCGCACGTCCCAAAACGCCTTTGGCCACCGCTTTGATTGGAAACATATGCCCCGGACGAACCAAATCACCTGCGGAACTGTTTTCATTTGCCATCAATTGACAGGTTTTTGCCCGGTCTGACGCCGAAATGCCGGTACTAATTCCATGACGGGCATCCACCGATTCCATAAATGCACAGGGTGCCGGAACATCCCGATCCCCGGTATGTCGCATTTCCGCAATCCCCAACCGGGTAACTTCGCTTCCCGGAAGCGTCACACAAATGAGACCGCGACCATGGGTGGCCATAAAATTGATCAAGTCCGGCGTGACCGTATCGGCGGCACAAATCAGATCGCCTTCGTTTTCACGGTCTTCGTCATCCACCACCACCACCAATTCACCGCGCCCTACCGCCGCGATGACATCCTCGATGGGATCCAGTACCGTTTCTTTCTTTTCTGCTATCGTTTCCATATGCATTGCCTTTGTTCAAAACAGGGCAAAGCATTCAACCTCCGCAGGGAAACTGCAGAGGCGGAACGATCTTCTTTTATCCCGACTGTACGGTCGGCTGGACATGAAAAAACCCGAAGGTCTTTCTGATTCCATCAGTCCCCACCGAAGCAAGGAGTCGCGGGCTATCACCGCCGGTAGGGAATTTTCTCTCAGAATTGTATCCTGTTCGAATCACCCTGCCCTGAAGATCTTTTTTAGATTGTGTTCCCCCTCTACGCCCACCCCGTTGAAAAGACAAGGCGAATTCTCGGGTTCCTTACCCCCTGCCCACGAGGACGCAAAGGAATGACAGGAAAAAAGATCTTAACAAATCTCCACAAGATCCGCACTTCCGTGGCAGAATGAATGATTTGATAATACGGTATATCTATTATAAGGGTTTAAAATGTTCCCCCCTATTTACACAAGTATCCTTTTCCAGCCTTGGAGTATTCCAGTACGATGAACGCGTTGTTAATCGAGGATGATGTAGACCTTGGAGGTACCCTAAAACAAATCTTGGAAGAAAACGGTTTTCAAGTCGACTGGGCACAGAACGGTCTGGAAGCCCTGCATTTTATCGAGGGCTTCGATTATGATATTCTGATTCTCGATCGGCTACTCCCGGAACTTGGAGGAATGGAGGTCCTAAAGAAACTCCGTGAATCATCCGACGTCCCGGTACTCATGCTGACCGCCCTCAATGAATTGGAAGACCGGCTCAGCGGCCTGGACGCAGGAGCCGACGACTATTTGGGAAAACCCTTCGAATTACCTGAATTGCTCGCCCGGGTCCGTGCACTCCTGCGCCGGGCGCCCAGACCCCTGCAAGAACATCTCGTGCACGGTGATTTGGTTCTGGAACCCTTGAAGTGCACGGTCACCCGCAATGGAACGCCCGTAACCCTGTCCCGGGTAGAATATCTCGCGGTAGAATATTTGCTTCGTCACCGTGGACAGGTGGTCACCCGTGAACAACTGGAACGGTTACTCTACGAAGATCGGGATATCCGGGCCAACCCGGTGGATGTGCTGATCCACCGCATCCGCGGAAAGCTCGGACGGGAATTTGTACGCACCCGCCGTGGTCACGGGTTTATTGTCGAAACCGGGGACCCCGGAACATGAAAACAGCGCCTTCGACCGAACTGATCCACTTTCTGAATCGCTTCCTGCTTGGCGGCGTCTTTATACGCGCCGTTGTCGCCCTCTGGTGCAGCAGCACCTCCTATCCGGGTTTGACCCTGCTCTTCGTAGAACACACCGGCGCCTCGCTACTGGTATGGGCGATCTTCCGTTCCGGACGGATCAATCTCTCGATTATTCTCATGGGACTTGAGGTATTCATTCTCTCTCTGCGCCTGGTGGAACTCTTCGGCACCGCGCCTCTCTTCCATATCCACGGTTTAATTCTCTGCCCCCTTCCCCTCCTGTTTGTTCATATCCCCACCCGCCCCCGATGGATGATGATGGTCATCCCGCTGTTAATTACCTTCGTACTGGCCCTGGTCCCGCTGGCCGACCCACCGCCCATGGTTTTGAGCCCCCGGGCCGAAACCACCTGTTCTTTTATCAACCTCTTTTTATTCATGATCGTCTGCATGGGCCTGTTTCTCTATCAGATGCGGCGCATTGAAGTGCAGACCGCACGCGCAGAAACCCTGGCGCGGCAACGCAGTCAACTCATCGCCGATCTCAGCCACGAATGGAAAACCCCGCTGGCTGCCATTCTTGCCAAAATTCAAGCCACACTTTCCCGTCCGCGTGAACCCGAAGCCTACCGCGATGCCCTCGCGCTTTGCGAACGCAATGCCCGTTATTTGAAAACCCTCACCCTCCGCATGGTAGACTACCAGAAGGCAGAACAGCATCATCTGACTCCCCTGCTTGAAGAAACAGACCTACCCGCCCTGATCCGGGATTTGGCAAACACCCTCACGGCAGCGGCGGAAGCACAAGGGCTCCGTATCGAAACCAATCTTCCGGAACACCTGAGCTTTCAAACCGATCCGATACTGTTGTCCATGCTGCTTCAGAACCTCATCGCCAATGCCATCCAACACGCCGGCGGCGGTACCCGCATCCGCCTCACCGCCTCAGTGAGCCCACAGCTTTCCCTGCAGGTGGAAGACGACGGACCCGGCATCCCCCCCGATAAAATCCCCTATTTTTTCGACCCTTTCTTCCGTGGCAACCCCTCCCGTAATCGAGATGGCGGCACCGTCGGCCTCGGCCTCTCCATCGCCCGCGAAACCGCCCATGCCCTGGGCGCGGAACTCAGTGCCCGCAATGCCGATCCCCATGGGGCCTGCTTCGACTTGCGGTTTTCTGAAAAGGAAATCGTAAAATGAGCAGGAATTCTGCGTGTACACGGAAGCAGTAAGAAAAGTTCCCCCCCCGGAGGAATTCGGAAAAACAACTTAAATCCACATTGTTACCAGCTATCCATTTTCCCACATATTTTTCTCCAAAACCCCATCCTGTAATCAAACCGTAAGAATGAGTCAGGTATAAGGGATTCTTTCAATCCTCGAAAACCTCTATTCTTATGAAAACAATTCACTGCTCAGGAACCCGTGTCCTCAGGGGTTTTACCGCGTTAGCCCTGTTCACTTTGGCCCAGGAGGCTTTTGCCTCCACCATCGTCACATTCAACAACAGTGGAGACTTCAATGCACAGTTCAGCCCGGACAATCAGTATACCGAAGCCTCCTCCGGAGGACTCAACAATTCCCGGGCCATCGTTCTCGCAACGAACAATCCAACCAGTTTTGATGGCCCCGCCTCCGAATCCGTAGATTTTTCTGTGGAGGGAGCAAAAATGACCGTCGGAACTTTTTTCAACCTGAGCAGTTTTCCGACCACGACCAATGCGACTGCCGAAATCATACGCTTGGGGCTTACCGCCGGGGGGAGCGGTAACTTTGCGGATTTACCCTATGCAACCTTCCGCCGTACCAGTCCGGACGATTCCGATTTTCAGTTACAGTTACGGGGGACTACCGCAGGTCCTATTTTTACACTTTCGACAGATACGTGGTATTACTTTGAGGCCACGTTTACAAATGCGGTCGCCCCAGACACGGTTCATCATGATATGGCGATCTATAACGCCACCAACAGCGGCGGAATCGGCAGCCTGGTGAACCAACTGTCCGGTGACGTAAGCGGCGGAATCTACGAGAGTAGTTTCAGCACTCTTGTGGGAGGCTTTAAAGTTGAACAGGGATTGGACAACGGCGCCGACGGTGTGATGGATAACTTTTATGTCGACAACACCGGCACCTCACAGATCCCGGAACCTTCCAGTATTTTCCTCCTCTTCATCGCATCAAGCTGCATGGTCATTGCGCTGAACCGGAAGTAAGGGACGAAACATCTGCTTACACATCATCACCCTTGGATTTTCATGAAAGCAATCCTCTTGCTTCCGCTTCTGCTCTTCACCCTCTTCCGCCTCCCGGCCCAAGTGGCCATCAATAGCGACGGGACTCCCCCCGACGCTTCCGCAATGCTGGAGGTCACCTCCACCGGAAGCGGTATTCTCATTCCCCGCATGACCGCGACGCAGCGTGACGCCATCCCTTCTCCGGCTACGGGATTGATGGTCTACGTGACCGATAACAACCTGTTTCATTTTTACAATGGAACCGCATGGGCCGCCATCGCCGTACCCGATGGAGACGGTAGCGCCTCCAACGAATTGCAAACCCTTTCCAAGTCCGGAACCAACCTCAGCCTGAGCAATGGCGGAGGAACTGTGAGCATTGCGGACAATGACAACGACCCCACCAACGAGCTGCAAACCATCTCGCTGGACGGGGAAACCGTTCGTTTAACCAATGGCGGATCTGCGAACCTTGGAAACAATGATAACCTGGTCAGCAAATGGAGCACCGAAAACGGAGCCATTCATCATAACGGGGGAGCAGTGGGGATTGGCACCATCGATCCGGAAACCTTGTTACACCTCAAGAGCGCTTCCAGTGGAGAGACGACCGGCTTCAAACTTACCCAAGGCAGTTTTAGCTCTCTCCTGTATCACGATGCTTCTGGAGATCTCTTTTTACGGAAACAGGGTACCGCCAATCAATTGGTGTTGGATAACGGGGGCAATGTCGGCATAAAAACCAATGCGCCCGGTCAAGCATTGGATGTAAATGGTCAAATCCGCATCCGTGGCGGAAATCCGGGTGCAGGAAAAGTCCTTACCGCCAGCGACGGAAATGGAAACGCGAGTTGGAGTACACCAGCATCCGTTCAGGTGAAGACGAGCGCCCTTACAATTGAGGAGGTTCCGTTTAACAATGATAGCTGGCAAACATTAGGTGCTCGTACAGATCTCCAAAACCTAACCAATGGAAACCGGGTATTGATAATTAATTCCTTTCGGCTGAAACTCGCAGGCGGTTCAGGAACAGATAAAGTAAACTTCCGAATTCTGGCAAGCAATCTGACAGGGTCAGGGACCCAAACGAGCACCGAAACCGGGGTATTAGATGACCTCAACCGAGACAATTGGATGCTCTATTCTTTTCACCGGGTCATCGATATCGGACAGGGAAGCGGGAATTATCGCTTTGAGCTGGAAGTGGACCTCAGCGATACGGATGATTCGATTAGGATAGATGAACATGTGATAACCGCCATAAAATTGTGACGCGTATGAAATCACTAATCCTCCTCCTTTTCCCCGCTCTCCTGCAGGCGGATCTTATGGTCACCGGGGGTCATTTCGTGGTGGCAGGCGGGAAAGTACGGGAACTAAGCTCAACGACCATCCAATCTGACGCAACCCTGCGACTGGCTACCGGATCGGAATTCATCACTCCCTCTCTTCATATCGAAACCGCTGGGGTCTTACAAGGGTGTGGCACGGTCACGGGTGACGTTGACAACCAAGGCTTGATTCTCGCCGACTGCGGCACAGACAAAACCCTTATACTTGACGGCGACATCGAAAACAGCGGAATCCTCCGCGCCGAAAACGACACCGCCTTCTCCGTGTCAGGCGCATTCGTGAATGACGGACTTATCGACCTTATTTTCAGCCCCAGTTCTCTTCCCGCCGGCATGACCGGTTCCGGACAAAGCGTCAGCGCCACCACCCTTCCCCCCCTCACCATTGAGGGCGACACCACCAGCCTTTCCATCCCCGCCTATCCCGGCCACAGCTACCAACTTCAATTCACCAACGACCTCACCGCCACCCCCGTCGTATGGACAAATATCGGATCCGCTCAAACGGTGAACGAAACCACCATCCTCACCGCAGCCATCACGCTCCCCACCACAGGCGTAAATGCGTACCGATTTAAAATTCAGGATTAACCAACGGAAAGACACTTCCGTCCTGGATGTTCATGCTTCTCCCCCCCCCAGAAAAATATAATCCGGTTTGATTTCCTCGCCTTACTGCGGATACAGAACCCTGGAAACCGGTAAATAGACAAGTTATTTTCTTGGGCCTCTCCTCCATCAGTCCTCCGAACATCCCCAAGAAAATTTTACAGTATTATACTTGCACATTTATGCATGTATACATATCTAAGACCTCTATTTCTAACCCCCCTTAACTACAGAAAAAATGAATACAGAGAAATTAACGATCGCACTGGATGAATTTATTCACGTCGGAGGCGCGCTGGTGATTGTCATCGCCATTGTTTCCGTTCTCACCGGTTTTATGCGGGAATTTATTCCCCAGGATAAGCTGCAAAGAAAATTAACCAAACACGAAAAGTGGGGTCCTCTGCTCGGCGCTCTCTTTGGCATGCTCACTCCTTTCTGCAGCGCCTCCGTCGTACCCGTAACCATGGGCATGGCCTCCATGGGCGTCTCTCTGGGAACGGTAATGAGTTTCCTGATTTCCGCCCCCCTTTGTAACTTCATCGTCCTCGCCATGGTGTATACCGCCTTCGGACTCAAAATCACCGCCACCTATCTCGGTATCACCTTTTGTGCAGCCATTATCGGCGGATGGTTTATCTCCAAGACGCCCTGGAAGAATGAAATCAAACGGGGCGATGAGCTGGAAGGCAAAAAGACCACCGCCGCTTGTTCTACCTCCTCCTGCTGCCCGGAACCCGAACCTCAACCCGCATGTGCAGCCAGCGCTTGCGCAACCACAAATTCAGGGGACCCCACAAAAGTGCAAAAGTCACTGCGTTTCGCCCTCGCCCTGTTTAAAAAAATCATTCCTTACGTATTGATCGGTGCCCTGATCAGTGGCGTCTCTGCCGCCTACCTTTCCGCGGAAATCGTGGAAAAATATGTGGGGGGAGATAATATCCTCTCCATCCTTATTTCCGCAGTCATCGGGGTTCCCGTCTACTTACGAATCGAAATGGCGATTCCCCTGTTGAAAACCCTGATTGCAAAAGGCATGGGACTGGGTCCGGCCATGGCCCTGATTATCGGGGGCACCGGGGCCAGTCTGCCCGAGATCGCATTGGTCTCCTCGGTGCTTAAGCCCAAAGCGGTCGTTGCCTTCGTCGGCATTATCGTCACCACCGCCATCATCGGTGGGGTCCTCATCCAATCCATCTATTAATCAAAATGGAAAACGAAAAATCAATCGAAACGCCCCCGGCCGGGGGCGTGAAAAAAATCTTGTCCGGAATATGCCATTGCTGTGCCTATCACCATTTGTTTAAAATTTTCTCCATGCGCATTCGTGGAGAAAAATGTTCAGAAATCACCAAAGTGGGACGCAACATTGCCCTGCTGGGATTTTTCTGTCCGCTCTTTTGGATCGCCCTTTTCTCCGGAACACGCGGCAGCCATCTCTTCTTTCATGCAACCCATTCGGGAATCGTTTTTCTAATCGGAGTGGTTATAATGATCATCGGTTTTAAATTCCAACCCTACAGTTCTGATGAATGAAAACTATATAGATGCCCTCAAAGCCCTCGCTGAACCCCATCGGCTCCGTCTGTTCTGGTTGCTCATCCATGTCGATCAACGCATCACCGTGGCCGAAGCCATGGACGTCACCGGCGACACCCAATATAACGCTTCACGCAATTTAAAAATTCTCTACAAAGCCGGCCTGCTCACTCAATCAAAAATTGGAAAATGGGTCTATTACAGCTTAGCCGAACAAGAACTTCCCCACTGGCACACTCTGGTCGAATCCGTGCGCTCTCTCCCCTCAGATGACTTTGCCGACGTCGCCACCCGCTGCAAAAAACGACTCGCCATGCGCGTCGACAACGAATGCGTCATCGGCCCCAACAGCGAAGCCTGGCTAAAGAAAAAGTAACACAGACATTCCTGTCTGTGATCTGCCAGAGCGCCGCGAAGGCAGCAAACCACAACCTATACCTCAGCAACGTAACACAGACATTCCTGTCTGTGACCTGCCCTGTTTACAAACCCTGCGCCTGCAGAAGGGAGCTCAACGAAGGCAGCAAATCGCACCCGGCTCAACACTATATCAAGTGTCACTTTTAAATATTATAAGTGGCCAAATCTTGACATTTATGACCGATTTGGCCACTTATAGATCATGACACTCATCGGACGAATAGAGGAAAAACAGCAGCTAGACCGTTTGTTAAACAGCAAGAACGCGGAATTTTTAGCTATTTATGGCCGTCGGCGGATTGGAAAAACCTTCTTGATTCGAGAGCACTTCAAACGGCAACTTTGTTTCGAACTAACGGGGGTAAAGGATGGCATACTTAAGGAACAGCTCCAATATTTCAATCAGGAGATAGGGAAACGTAGTCGGAAATCTTATGAATGTCCTGGCTCTTGGCAGGATGCTTTCCAACAGTTGGAGCAGTATCTCACAGGTCTACGGGGAAAAGGAAAGCGGGTCATTTTCTTTGATGAGCTTCCTTGGTTGGCCAGTCCTCGGTCACGATTTCTACAGGCTCTAGACCATTTCTGGAATACGGTATTGTCGCGTGATTCACGTTTTATTCTGGTTATTTGTGGTTCTGCGGCCTCCTGGATGATCAGCAAGGTGATTGAAAATAAAGGAGGACTGCACAACCGTCTAACCTCTCCGCCCATAAGATTGGAACCTTTCTCACTGGCGGAAAGCGAGTTGTTTCTTAAGTCGCAGGGGATAAAGAACATTTCACATTATGATCAACTTATCCTGGCGATGGTTATGGGTGGGGTGCCGCATTATCTTAAAGAAGCGATTCCTGGTCGATCCGCCACCCAAATTATTGATAACGTCTGCTTCAGTAAAACAGGTTTATTACGGAATGAATTTGAACGATTGTATTCTTCTCTTTTTGAAAACGCAGAACGGCATATTGAGATCGTTTACGAATTGGCAAAACATCCACAAGGATTGACACGATCGGCACTGACGAAGGTTTACGCCTCTGGGGGCAGGCTTACACAAACATTAAGGGAGTTGGAGGAAGCTGGATTTATCAGTACGCACCAACCGTTTGACAAAAAAAGTAAGGATACGACCTATCGTTTAACGGATGAGTACACACTCTTTTATCTGAAGTGGATAAAAGGCCGCCGGGAAAATGGTCCAGGCACATTTTTAAAGTTGTCTCAAAAACCAGGTTGGCGGGCTTGGAGTGGCTATGCGCTCGAATCATTGGCACACAAACATATAGGGCTCATCAAACAGGAACTGGGGATTGAGCAAGTTGATACCAAACATTGTAGCTGGGTCCATCACGCAAATAAGACATGGCCTGATGGGGCTCAGGTAGATTTGCTACTGGACCGTGCAGACGGAACGATTAATCTGATTGAGGTCAAGTTCTCGCAAGGCCCCTTCACCATTACAAAAAAATATGCAGAAGAACTTCGCCGCAAAGTACAGGTATTTCGGGACGTCACAGGTACGAAAAAAACGATTTTCTTAACACTCCTTACCACCAATGGTTGCTCGGAAAACGTCTATGCCAAAGAATTAGTTGATGTGTCTCTTCAAACGGAGTGCCTGTTTAAATGAAACTCCATAATTGGCCAAATCTTTATTTTTAAAGAAGTTTTGGCCACCTTTAACTGTTCGGACAATATCGATACCCCACCCCGTGGACGGTCTGAATAAATGTGGGGGTTTTCCTATCCGGTTCAATCTTCTTCCGCAACTGGGCAATATGCTGATCCAGGGTCCGGGTGGTCCCATAATACTCTATACCCCAGGCGTGATTCAACAATTCATCCCGCGACAACACCTCATTGGGCCGGTCCGCAAAGTACTTCAATAAATCCATTTCCCGGGCGCTCACTTCGATTTGCGTTTCCCCATGACTCCCAATGAGTTTCTTCGGACACATCCGGAAAGGCCCCAGTAAAAACTCATCTTCATTCACTGAAGTACCACTTCGTTGCGATCTTCTTAATAACGCATGCACCCTCGCCAACAATTCCCGCACCCCGAAAGGTTTGGTCATATAATCATCCGCCCCCAACTCAAGCCCCAACACCTTGTCGATCTCTTCACTCTTGGCCGTGAGCATCAACACCGGCGTATTCGAATCCCGGGTCCGGAATTCCCGGCAGACATCGTAGCCACTCATCCCCGGCATCATCAAATCCAAGATCAGCAAATCCGGAGATCCGGCTTTCAGTTTCTCCAAGCCTTCTCTGCCATCCACAGCTTCACTCACCTGATAATTTTCACTCTCCAGCGTATCCACCAAACCCTGACGGATCGCCGGATCATCTTCCACCACTAATATTCGAATGTTTTCATTCATACCTTTTCCTTTCGGGTTACCGGCAGCGTCCAAATAAAACAACCGCCCTTCTCCTTCAGATTACATTGTAAATCCCCACCCATCTGACGGGCCAAGCGACGGGAAATATGCAACCCCAATCCGGTGCCGCCACTCTCCCGGGTAATGCTGTCATCCACCTGGTGAAAGGCCTGAAAAACTTTTCCAGCTTCCCGCTCGGGAATCCCCGGACCTTCATCCTGGAATTTTAATTTAATCGCATCCTCCGCCATCTCCGCCGTGATTTTTAACCCTCCACCCGCCGATGCATACTTGATGGCGTTGTCATACAAATTTAAAATAATCTGTTCCGCCGCATCCGGATCCACCACTCCGAAAACCTGAGCTTCCGGAAATTCCACTTCCATCCCCGCCTGCACAAAACGTTCGGACATGCGTCCGTAAACCGTCTGTAAACAATCATTCAAACAAAGCCGTTCCGGATGCAAACGGCTCCGCCCCATTTCCAGTCGGCTGAAATCCAACACATTATGCACCAACCGGGCCAAGCGTTCACTTTCATCGCGCATGGTGGACAAATATTTTTTCTGTTTGTCCGGATCTTTCACCCGTCCCTCCAACAACAACTCGCTGTACAAACGAAGCGTGGTCAGGGGCGTCTTAAATTCATGACTCACATTCGAAACGAAGGTGGTTTTTTGCAACGCCTCTTTGCGACTGCGGTTCACCCAGGCATTTAACCCCAAAGCGCCGCCCACAATCGACATCAAAAGCAAAACCCCCAAACTTCCCGCCACCCACATAAATCCTTTAGACAATCCTTCCTGAACCGGCGTTAGAGAAATAGCCCCCAAGCGGGCGAAGGGCAACAGCACACCCATTTCAGCCGTCAGCGTTACCGGACGGTCTCCGTGATCTCCGGTGGCCACCAAAACCCGGTCACTCCGGTCCAACAAAACCAGATCCTCTCCACCCACACTCATCTCCCGCAACCAAACATTCATCCGTGCATACAACGCCGCCATTTCGATTTCGACCCCCACGATTTCTTGAGAGCTTGGATCCAAGACATAAAGCAACAAACTGTCCCGGTCCGCCCATTGCCAGGCCCGCCATTCCGCCTGCACCGGTTCTCTAAATTTTCGGGACATGCGGGATTTCATTTGAGGCACCTCTCCACCCGGCGCAAACCACTGCATGCGCCCGGAAAAAAAACTTTCGTAGCGTTGCAAAAACTCTTTGCACTCCGCATCCAAATAAATTCCGGGAGTCGGAAGCAACAAATTTCCCTCTTCCGATATCCGGAACACATTGCGGACCAGCGGATGGCTGCGTTGAAGCTCCATTAATGCCTCATCCACTTTTACACCCGCAAGATCACTGAGTTGTTGAGTCAATTCACTCCGCACTTTGGTCAAAGGCGCTTCTAAACGCGCAACCGTTTGCTCCAGCCACCGACTTTGCGCATTGGCGGCCTGGACTTCCAAACGTTGTTGTTCATGGCGGAGCATTTGCAACCCCACCACCGCAAGCACCCCCACCGGGAGAATCACCAAAGCAGTGAAAAACCAAACAGGAATTTTGCGGAAGGGGGATTTGCTCAAACTATTTTCTCCAACTGGATTTATTATACTGCTGGTTTCGGGTTTGCTCCGCATCGGTACGCAGCACTTTACGGTTATAAGAATTCAAACCTTCCTGCTCCAGCAGGTCACTTTGCTTCGAAAGATTTTGAGCTTCTTCTTCCAGTTCCTCGGGAGCAGAAAAGTCATAATCCTCAGTCGCGATCACAATCTTCTGACGGTTTTGCCGTAAAACTTCCACCGCAGCTTTTTGATCGCCCTGTTCAGCGAGCTTGATCGCTTCCTCTTTGGCAATGGCACTTTCCTGTAACAGCACTTCTTTTTTCACTACTTCATTGTAGCTGGCTTTCACCTCTTCTTCTTGTCGACTGAACTGCGCATTTAAGGCCAGGTTTTGTTTCTCATCGATTTCGCTAAACATATTGCGGTACTGAATCGCAGCCGACATGAGTGGGAGTTCGGTGTCGGCCGGTGTCGCGGGGACTTCCACTTCCAAAAGTAAATACCGTTCCTGTGAACCGTACAACTGATTCAAATTCAACTCCACTTTTTGTCCGCGGATGGTGGCTTCGCGTCCGATGGAGCGCAGCGGTTTTACATTTTTCGGACACTCAATTTGAATCCGGATATTGCGGGCCACCACATTCAGGACATCGCCCAGTTCCTGACCGAAAATTCGCGCCAGATCATTTTCGTTTTCCACAAAGTAGGTATTTCCATCACTGCGCTGGGCCAGGCGGGTCATCAGATCTTCATTATAATCTGTTCCCACCCCAATGGTGGTGACTGAGATGCCTTCCTTCTGTAGACTCACCCCGAGCCGTCCCAAATCTTCGGGAGAAGACGGACCTTTATTCGCCAGTCCGTCGGACAACAGAATCATCCGGTGCACCATCCCTTCTGCATGATCACCAAAGGCTTTCCGCAATTCCGCCGCGCCCTGACTCACTCCGCCGAACAGTGCGGTATTGCCACTGGTTTTGATACCGCGAATAATTTCCTGAGCCCGTCGCCGGTCTTTGATGGTGCCGGCCGGAATCAGGGTATCCACTTCCGAACCATAAATCACCAGCGAAAATGTATCCTCTGAACCCAAGCGGGCCAAGGCTTCCAAAGCGGCCTGGCGCGCCTGTTCAATTTTATTTCCGCTCATCGATCCGGAGCGGTCCATGACAATGCACAGATTCACCGGCGGCCGATCCACTTCTTCAGGCACCGCATCCGCCACCAAAGAAATTTTCACCACTGCGGTTTGCTTTTGATCCGCCGGCAAAACACCGCGGTCCAATTCCACTTTACATCTGATCAAATTATCCGGAGCGGCATGGGGAGCCGCACCCAACTGGGCAAATATTCCCAAGTTGAACAGTAGAGACCCTATTCTTAATTTTGCATTCATTATTTTCTCCATCGAGGAAGGTTCATATGAACTCGACATGAATTCATTTACAGGATCATCTTCTCAGATCCCACCCTCCCGGATGTCATGAGCTTCTGCAAAGATTGTAAAAGAATTGTAAAAAGATCCACAGATTTCGCAGTTTATTTAAATTCCCCATGTACAAAGCGCCTTGGCCTGCGCAAACTGCCTGCGCCTTTCATCAACGAGAGCAAATTCCCGTACTCCAAGTTACATCACTCAAGCTTTATGTGAAATAGCCCTTGCACATCCTATATATATCATATGGATTTATTATTCTTTCAACCGAGAATTATCACCACTTTATGAAATGCATGGTTATGAAACTTAACGGAACTTATAACACTCTTCCTCGTCAATTCACCGGCCTGTTGTTCATCGGACTCATGTTCCTCTGCCTTTTCATCAACGCGGAAAACCCGGCTCTCCAAGGAAAAATCGATAGCCTTTTGGTCGGAGACCGAAGTGTCATTCCCGCTTTGGTGGATAATAAAGAAGAAGCTTTACTGCTCTTGGTGGCCCGAATTCACCCACCCGATGCTGATGTCTCGTCTCTACTTGCCCAGTTGGGTGCGGATACGGATGCGGAGCGCACTGAAGCTGTGAACTTACTAAGTAATCTTGGCGGAGCCGTCATGGGATTGACGATGGAATTTAAAAAACTCCATCCTAACGATCCGGAAATCCAGTTACGCTGCCGTCAGGTGATCGATAATCATGTGGAAAGGGCAAAAAAGAGGGACCACACTGCCATCGTACAATTCCTCATCACCAGCAAAGTTACAGACCCTGAAATGCTGAAGAAATTCCAGGGCAGTTATGGGGTGGTGTTCATGGAAAAAACTCCCGAAATTTTTGACCAGTGGAAAGAGAAGGACCTTCCTGAATCTTTCTTGGTTTTTGCTGCCCAGCTCATGCAGATTCCCGAGCTGCGGCGCCCTTTTGCAAGCTGGATGCTGGGGCAAAACAATAAAGACCGCCAGGTGATAAACACCCTGCGTTATCTGCTTCAGGCAGATTTCGAAAACACCTTCCTCGCGTTCAATATCCGCAACAATTACCACAACCAGGTCGACAGGCTGATTTGGGATGAATTCGGAGATCAGCTGACCGATCAACTCATCCGGCAACGCGTGAAGCGGATCTATGACCGGCAGGATCAACCGCCGACATTTGACTTCGATCCCGAACAGCCTGTAACCCCGCTGCTGGCTTTCCAACTGCTGAATCTGGAGGGCCGGGCGACAATGGAATCCCGGTATTCGGAATATTTTTTCGAAAAAATGGCGCCTATGTCCATCGATGACCTGAGGAAACAGATCCAGACTCATCCATTGGATTCACATATGCTCCGGGGGCTGGCGGGCCGTTACCCGGATCTGCATGCGGAACTGAAAAGTCTCGTTCTCGGGGATTTGGAGGAGGCCAGGCTATACGTCCATCTGCTGGAGGGCTACAGCATCGCGGTCAAAACTTTCGGGGTGGAATTTCAGGAGGGGGAGTTGGATGAACTCTGGCTCCGGTTTTTTGAAAACGAAAAAGCAAACCGGGGGCATTTGATCTCGAACGGAGCACGCTTTCAAATCAGCAGTGAGTTGCTGCTCCAGCACATGCAACAATATCCAGAAGCTCTTCAGAAGCAAATGAGTTTCTATAACGATACCTTTGCATACCTTATGGATGCAGACCGTGCAGACATCCGGATTCAAACTCTTAAGCTGATGCAACCTGCATACAGCCAACAAAGTATGCGTCCCGAATACGTACATAAGCTTTGGAATGCGCTGCTGAAAAATCCCGAGCGGGAACAGGCCGAACTGGCCGCACAGAAGATTGCGTTTCTTAAAAAAATGAATGACGATCAGACTCCCCGTTTTCTGGTTCACCAACTCAAACGCGAAGGATCCGCCCTGCTTTCGAAACGGCTGGCGACTTTTTATCGTGTCCATCCGGAACTCATCAACCCCCTGTTGGAAACAGAGGAACTTACACCGATGGGGATACAATTCGTCTGTCTACTTTCAGAGGTCCCCGGACTTCCGGAGACCACGACTCTGCTATTACAAAGCGCCCAGATCCGGGCGCTGAAGCAGAAAGACCTTTCCGGTTATACCCGCTTTGCACTGCAGATCGCCGGCCTCAATCTTGGGTCGACAGATCCTGAGGCATTTGAGCTTTTACTGGCGTATGTGGTCGGCCGGATCGATTTCCCCAACCTTCCCATTTGGTTCTTGGATGAAACCCACCGTCCCCTGTTGCCAATTTTGAAGCAAAAAATGGAGGCCGAAGAAACACAGCGGGTGCGCCTGCTCTGCATAGGGCTGATGATTGATCCGGATGATCCTTCCTGGCAGCCACAGATTCAGGATATACTGCAGCAGCGGAAGGGCCCGGAAGTCGCGACCCTGATCAGCAGTTTAAAAACGATCGGCCGTGAACCGGATCTTTCTCAGCTCTCCCCCGAAAGACAGGCAGAACTGTTTGAAAATGGTGATAAAGCCCTTGGCTGGGAAGTAAGATCCCTCCTGAAGGAGATGCAGCGTCCCGAGAATATCGAAACCGCTTTCCGTCAGCTGAACCCCCAGTTAGGTACCTTTCTGAATTACAGGCAGGATAACTGGAGGCTTCGGGTTCAGATCGCTCAATATCCTGCAAGCTGGGAGCTGCTGGGAGATGGCCTGCTTCAGCTGGTTGAGAACGGAAACGAAGTACAGCGGGAAAGAGCAGCCGACCTTATGACCGCCTTGCAGCTCGTTCCCGAAACAGAAGCAAACCGGCTGGCAGAGCTTCTGGACAGTCCGGACACCAATATACGCATACGGAATTCACTGTTGTGGGTGGTGGCATGCATGGGACCGCTGGCGGTGAATGCGTCTGAAACCGTGTTGAATTTGCACCCCACAGATAAAGAGGGGAAACAGCGTCAATCTTTCGCACTTACCGCCATCAGTCCTGATCCCGCCATACAAGATCTGCATTTTGAAAACCTGTTGAATTTTCACCGCAGTTATCCCGATTATAAGTTGGTCCGAATGGTCGGGTTGCTGAGAACATACGATGAACAGAAAAGATTGGATTTCTTTCAACAGGTTCTGGAACAGGCCTTTAGCGCACAGTTATCCAGACGGGGAGAGTCGAATGTACGCGAGGTTATCCGACAGGTCGAACACCTGCAGTATCCTGAAAACACTTTAGCCGTGTATCGGAATTTACTGACTTCTCTTGCGGATCCCGGTCCTCAAAATGATGAATACATCCATATCTGCGATGCGATACTTGGAAATCTGCTCAGCTACCACCCGGATCATATTTCTTCATTCCGGGATTCGGTGGAGGCGCTGCCCTTCAAAGCAAAACAAATGGCAAATTACCGGACATTCCAGATCAGGGCTGCGGCCGCGAAGGATTGAACGGAGAATCTAACGGGCAAAGGATCCATGAAACAGGACGCGCAAGACCCGTAAATACGTTTGTATATATTCTTGTGTGTTACATCGGAGCTGTTACTTTTAACCCATGATTTAAAAAGTAACGCTACCCAAAAGGGGTACGAATTCTCATCTCTCCATTCTTAGACCTAAAGTAAAATGACTCAAAAAACTCTCATTGATTCAGAATACCGAAACTGGCTGAAAGATCTCAAACAACGAGCCAGGCAGGCGCAGGTGAAAGCGGCAGTACAGGTAAATTCCACCCTGCTTACTTTTTATTGGGAACTGGGGGCGGATATCGTTGAACGCCAAAAATTAGCCAAGTGGGGTAGCGGGTTTTTGAAACAACTAAGCACGGATTTGATGGCAGAATTCCCGGATATGAAGGGGTTTTCGAAACGAAATCTTGAACGGATTCGTATGTGGGTACTCTTTTATTCGGAAGATCTTGTGAATTGCGACACAGGCTGTGTCGCAATTGCGAAACAACCTCTGTCGCAATTGGTGCAAATTCCCTGGAGCCATAATTTGGTCATCATCTCCAAATGCAAAGATGTCACGGAAGCGCTCTATTACGTCAACAAGACGGTTGAACATAACTGGAGTCGTTCTGTCCTCACCCACCAAATTGAAAGCGGTTTGTATCAGCGGGAAGGAAGGGCGGTCACCAATTTTGCGGAAACACTTCCTCTTCCGCAACTGGATTTGGTACAGCAACTCATTAAAGATCCCTACTGTTTCGATTTTTTAACGCTAACCGAAGAAGCCAACGAACGGGATTTAGAAAAGGCACTCACCGATCAGCTCACCAAATTTTTATTAGAACTGGGTGCCGGGTTTGCCTATGTGGGACGTCAAAAAGGCTTGCAGGTGGGTAGCCGGGATTTCTTTCTCGACCTGCTGTTTTACCACACGAAATTACACTGTTATGTAGTGATCGAACTTAAAACCGGTGAGTTTGAACCGGAATATGCGGGGAAACTTAACTTTTATCTGAAGGCGGTGGATGAACAGCTTCGCGGAGATCGGGATGAACCGACCATTGGTATTTTGCTTTGTAAATCCCGGGACCGTGTGGTCGTCGAATATGCACTTAGCGATATTCAAAAACCCATGGGGGTTTCCGAGTATCAGCTCACCCAGGCCCTACCGGAAAATCTTAAATCAAGTCTGCCTTCCATCGAAGAACTGGAAGCGGAATTTTCGAATTCGCACCGGAACCCTTAAGCCTGTCCGCTCCACCCCCTGACCTTCTACGGACAGGGAAATCTATCAGTCGTCCAACGAAAGTTCCGCTGCTTCAATTTGTCCGGTGACCGCTTCGTTGAGGTAGGTGGCCAGCAGATCGATCGCCGCTTGCACATCTTTTTTGTATACCAACTCGTTTACGGTGTGAATGTAACGGGTGGGAATGCTGAGGGTGATGCCGGCACAGCCTGCGCCGGAACGCTGCAAGGCCCCGCCATCCGTTCCTCCACGGGGCAAAATTTCCATCTGATGCGGAATGTCATGCGTTTGGGCGATATTGCGCATCTGTTTGACCAAACGTGGATGACTGATAATCGATCCGTCCATGATTTTGATCCCTACCCCGTCACCGAGTTGGGTGACATTGGCCTCGGGACTTCCCCCGGGATAATCCGCCGCAATGGTGGTATCCAAAGCAATGCCCACTTCGGGCTGCACCTGGAAGGCCGCGGTGGTCGCTCCCCGCAAACCAATTTCTTCCTGGGTGGTGGCAACCGCCACAATGGTGAACTGACATTTTTCCATTTTGCGCAGGGCTTCGATCATCACGAACACCCCTACCCGGTTGTCCAAACTCTTGGCCGCAAATCCCTGACCGCATTCGCTGAATCCACGATCCAGGGTCACCATCCCGCCAATCTCAAATTTCTTTTTCACCTCTTCCAGTTCCATGCCGGTATCCACAAAAAACAAATCCAGCTGCGGACCGTCCGTGTCCGGTTTGGTCATGAGATGCGTGGGTTTGGTCGCGTAGCACAATACACCCGGAACCGCCGTACCGTCGATCTGATTGACCAGCACCCGCTGGGCAAACAGTTGACGCGGGTCAAATCCGCCCAGGGGCTGCAAACGCAAAAAGCCTTTGTCGTCGATATGCTTGATGATGAACCCAATCTCGTCCATGTGGGCCGCAATCATGATTTTGGCGTCACTGCCTCCGGGAAAGGTGGCGTACAAATTGCCCATGGGATCCACCCGCATTTCATCGGTGAGATGATTCAATTCCCGACGCACGATCCGGCGGATATTTTCTTCCTGTCCGGGCACACCCCGGGCTTCACACAATTCTTTTAATAATGCAGTGTTCATAATAGCAGTGGCTCCTTCGGAGATCACAGACAAGAATGTCTGTGTTACGACGCAGGCGGGAATGCCTAGGTTACGGTTTCAGAAAAATGTTTTAACAGCTTCAGGCCGTCGGCCTGACTTTTTTCGGGATGAAATTGTACGGCGTGGCAGTTTCCGAACGAAACCGCGCTGACATATTCCAATCCGTAGGTTGTGGTGCCCGCCACCCAGTCGGCGTTCACCATCGGCACATAGTAACTGTGCACAAAATAAAAATGTTTTTCATCCAAGTCGGTCGGAAAATAGTTTTGTTTTTCGTCCCACTTACAACGGTTCCACCCCATCTGCGGCACTTTTAATTCTGCGGAGGGCGGAAACTTTTTCACGGTGCCCGGCAATACTCCCAAGCCTTCACTGCCCGGACTTTCTTCGCTGTCTTCAAACAGCACTTGCAAGCCCATGCAGATCCCGAAAAAGGGTTTGTCAGCTTTGATCCAGGCCCGCAGGGGCTCCACCCAGCCCTGATCCTGCAAATGGTTCATGCAATCGCGGAACGCGCCCTGACCGGGCATCAGCACACCATCCACCCCTTCCATTTCGGAAGGAGCGTTTAACAAGCGGGCAGGAATCTCCAAAGCCGCGCACGCATTCTGCACACTGCCGAGATTACCCATTCCATAATCGAGAATACCGATCATATCAGGTCTTTGCTGGAGGGAAGAATCCCCTCAATCCGCGGATCCAATTGTTTGGCCATATCCAGAGAACGGGCCACGCCTTTGAACACCGCTTCCTGGGCGTGATGCACATCGCGTCCGTACAACTGGGCGATGTGAAGGTTCATTTTGGACATGGTGGAAAAGGCCCGCCAGAATTCTTCCATATTTTGCAGGTCGAAATCTTTAATGTGGGTGCCGGGATGTGCAATGTCGTAGACCAGATAAGGGCGTCCACCCATATCCAGAGCCACCCGGGCCATGGCTTCATCCATCGGCAACAGGAAAAATCCGTAGCGCTTGATGCCACGACGGTCACCCAGGGCTTCATTCAGGGCTTCCCCCAACACAATGCCCACATCTTCCACGGTGTGATGATCATCCACTTGCAAATCGCCGGTGGCCTGTACACTCAGATCAATCAACGCATGTTTGGTCAACAGTTCCAACATGTGGTCAAAAAAGCCCACCCCGGTGGAAATATCGGCGACGCCGGTTCCATCCAGATTCAGGGTTAATTTAATTTGGGTTTCGCGGGTATTCCGCTCTCGGGTAACGATTCTTGGGTTCATGCGTTCCTTATGTCCAAGCCAACGCCCGATACCAAGTAAAAAATATGGGGAACCACGAATGAGGAGCTCTAGGGAAACATATTTTGCAAATCAATGAATCCTACCCTTTTAAGGGGAAAGCCTGAAGGGCTTTTTTAACGTAGTCCCGCCGAAGGCGGGATTGAGCTGGCGAAACCCTGTGCGCATCCCAACAAATAGCAAAACGCGAAGGCGTTTCTTACCTGCGAAATCACGCTACAACAGGTCAGGTGAGAAATCCCTTCAGGATTTTCTAAATAGGTGGGTATTTCCGAGGGTTTCGCAAGCTCAATCCCGCCTTCGGCGGGACCCGTCCCTTTCAGGGACCTGGGGATTCCATTCCGAACCGTTTAGTGTCAATTACTTAGATTGACCCCCGCCCCTCAGACCTTTCTTCGGCGGCGGGTGATCATCACACAGGTGGTCAGAGCGCCAATGAACAGGGCCAAGCTGGAGAGTTCGGGAATCACAGTAACACTGAGATCGCCGCTGGCCTGGCTGAAGGTATAAGCGAGGGACGCGGTCTGACCCGTCCACTCATTGCTGGAAAGGCTCAAGTCCGTTCCGTAGACCGAGACAGAGGCAAAGTCGCCCGTGAAGGTGCCGGCGTTAAACAGGTCGTACGTATTACCACCCACCAATTCATAGGAACTAAAGGGAACAATGTTCAGCGTGCCCCCCAGGGTGAGGGTGCCGGAAACATTGAACTGGTCAAAGTCGGTGCCCGCAACTCCGCCGGAACCGGCGATTTCCATTTCGGTGGTCAGCGCGCCGGTGAATTCCTGATCCCCCGTGACGTTCATGACCCCGGGGCTGTTGCCGGGAGCCAGGGTGCCGTAAATGGTGACATTGCTCAAATTGCCACTGCCACTGAGCCGCCCGAAAACTGTAAGCCCGGTGGCATCGCCGTTTATCGATCCATCGGTTCCGAGGCTGACATCCCCTTGAATAGACCCGTTGCCATCTAGACCCGCGGTGGCACTAAGGGTGAGGGCTGAGTTGGTGGATTCCACGTTGAGGGTCCCGCCGTCGAGGGTGGTGGCCGTCTGCAGGGCACTGGCCCCGGTTAGACGAACCTCCATCCCACTGGAGATGGCTGCAAGATTGCTCGCATTGCCACTTAGAGTGAAAGAACCACTCGTAAGCGTCAAATTAGCTGCATCAAAATCGCCATCCACAAAGAGGGAACCTCCATTTACGGTGACGCTCCCCGGCAATGCTGCAGCGCTGGCGGCAATAAGAGTGCCGGCAGAGATAGTCGTACCGCCCGTGTAGGTATTGGTGCCGGAAAGCGTGGTGATACCGGTGCCGATGTGGTAGACCGCCGTGGAACCGGTGATGGTGACGGCAGTGCCGGAGTCGGTGCCATCGGTAGTGAAGTAGTAATCGGAGCCAGTATGGTTAAAATTGAGGGTAGCAGTGCCGTCGCCACCGATAACGCTTTCAGAATTGAGGATGCCGGGGGTGGTGGCGCCGGTAATGTTCAAAATGCCGGTGCCACTAGTATTTGAAGCCAACGTGGTGTCACCATCCCCGGAGTCTACATTGACGGTACCCCCTTCATGGATGGTGAGGGAACCGTCACCGTTGAGCCCAACGGTGACCCAGGCCGCATTGTCCCAGGTGCCAGAGATGTCGGCGGAACTACTGGTGCCAGAGTCACGACCAATGACACCAATTGAATTGCTCACGGAGCCTCCATTCTGGATAGTGAGGGATCCCTCGCCTTTGTAACCGACGTAGAGTAAACTGGAGTTGGTCCAAGTGCCGGAAATATCAGCAGAAGCGGTGCTCCCCGGGTTGTAGCCGATGTATCCTGTTCGATTATTTACCAAACCGTCTTCTCGGATGATGAGAGTGCCGGTGCCGTAATTACCGAGCCAGAGATGGTTTGAGTTGGTCCAGGTGCCGGAAATGTCGGCGGAGCCAATGGCCAAACTACTACTACCGATGATTCCCGTTGAATTATTCACGGATCCACCCTCCCGGACGGTGAGAGTACCATTGCCGCTTCCACCAACATATAGAGTGCTTGAATTAGTCCAGGTACCGGCGATATCAGCGGAACCGGTGTTTCCTGTGACATTTGCGATGTAGCCCCTGTCATTGCTCACGGAACTACCTGCAGCGATCGTGAGGGCGGCGGTGCCACCGGTAATGTTGGAAACGATCAAATTTCCTCCAGAATGATCGATCGAGCCGATTGAGGAAACTTCGAGGGTGCCGTCGGAGACTATGGTTCCGTCGAGGTAGGTGTTGGCACCGTCGAGGGTGACCGTGCCGGAGCCGGATTTAGTAAGGGAACCAGTGCCTACTATGATACCGGATAATGTTTGGGTACTGTTACCTGAACCGACGGTGAGTGTGCCGGATGTGTCAATTGTGCCGGAGGTGAAAGTGAGGTTGGAGGCATCCCAATCGCCGACGGAAAGGGAGCCGCCGTTTTGGATGGTGATATTGCCGGCATCAATATTACCAGAGGGCGACCACGTGCCGCCATCGAGAATCACGGTTTGGCCCGCACTGGTGCTATCGAGATGGGTGAGAGCTCCCGAGGTGGAAAGCGTTCCGGAGGTGAAAGTGAGGTTGCTTCCGGAGTAGTCGAAGGCCGCGGTCTGCAAAATGCCTCCGTCGAGGGTGGTCGCATCCCCGAAGGAACCGCCGCCAGAGATGTCGACAATCTGACCGCTTACTAATGTGGGAAGGTTCGTGAGTACTCCCGAAGCGAAAAGCGTTCCGGAGGTGAAAGTGAGGTTGGAGGCATCCAAGTTGCCGACGGAAAGGGAGCCACTGTTTTGGATAGTGGTATTGCCAGCATCAATGTTACCAAAGGGCGACCACGTTCCACCATCCAGAATAACCGTCTGATCGGAAGAGCTAAGAGTGTCGAGGTTGGTTAAGGAACCAGTGGTAGCCAGGGTTCCCTTCGTGAAGATTAAATTATTCATATCGAAGGAACCCGTTTTCAAGCTTCCTCCGTTCAAGGAAGTCATATCGCCGAAGGATCCACCGTCAAGAATGACAATCTGATCGGAAGACGAAAAATTAGAAAGATTGGTTAAGGCCCCTGTAGTAGTCAGGGTTCCCTTCATGAAGGTTAGGTTGCTCATATCGAAAGAACCCGTTTGTAAATTTCCGCCGTTCAAAGTAGTCGCATTGCCGAAGGAACCACCATCAAGTACAACAGTCTGATCGGAAGATGAGAAATTGGAGAGGTGGGTTAAGACCCCTGTAGTGGTGAGGCTCCCCTTCGTGAACGTCAGGTTCGTCGCATTGTAATCTCCCATGTTCACCTCTCCGTTGTTTTGCAATGTAAGAGCCCCCCCGTCGACGTTTCCGCTAGGCGACCACGTACCGCCGTCCAGAATAACCTTTTGGCCTGAACTTAGGGTTTCTAATCCCGAAAGTATTCCCTGAGCTACCAACGACCCGCCGGATGAGAAAGTGAAACTATCAAGATCCCCAATAGCCCAGGTGCCCCGTGATTCCAAAGTACCACCGTCGCCGATGGTATATTTCTTGGTTCCTTGACTACTTCCTGTACCCGCGAGACTATAGGTGGCGCCATCTTTCACCGTGATGTCCAACGAAGCTGAAGAATTTCCATTTGCGTCAGCTTGATCGCTCCGAACGTAAGTATCAGTGTCCTCTATGCTTACGGTCAATGCACTTTCTGACCTGAATCTCCGGATATCCACACTACTTCCGGATGAGATATAGACAAGAGAAGTTCCGAAATATGAAACGATTTCGCCATTGCTTCGGCCCAAATTAACTAAGGATTCTGAAACATATAGCCTGGCATATATTCCCGGCACTTTCGAAGCAGAAAGGAGTATATCCTTATTGTTAGCGATATATTCACTTCCATTTAAAATGGACAGCTTTGTATCCCACGAAACACCATTTATTTTAATATCGTTGTTATACTCCACATCATATGCGACATATGCACCAAAGGTAAAAGTTCCATCCCTGAGATCAGGGAAATAATCCAAAACATACTGGTTGTCTTTGTAAATTTTTACGTTTCCCGCGTGGACACAGAACGTAAAGAGAGCAAGCGAGGCGGAGAAACCGAGCTTGAGCTTGAGAAGAAAGGAACAGGTGAGATTTTTCATGATAAGGATCTTTTATCTGTAGAACGACTTTGGAAATGTTTTACCTATATCTGGCAACAGGAGGTATCGGACCAGCTTTTTTCGACGAACGGTCGTTTTTTGTCGACGAACGACCTCAAAAGGCACATTTTGTCCATTTTGTAAGTCACTCGTCGAACGGGAAATGGGTTACCGGCGCCGGCGTAAACCGATCACCGCGGCCAGTCCAACGCATGCGAACATCAGGATCGTCGCGGGCTCGGGAATGGCGGTGAAGGTACCGTTGCCCGACAGGGCATAGTTCTCAGGGGTGTTGATGCTGTTGAAGGAGGAGGGATCAATCCCGCCGGTAATTAACTGCCAGGACTCCCCTCCCAGAGGGGTAAAGCCGACGAAACTGATGTTAAGGTTTGCGCCGGAAACATCCGAAAACTCATCCCCGATCAATGTGTCGAATTCGCCATCTCCAGTACCGGAGATTTCCATGGTCACGGTGCCACTGGCGAGGGTAGTGCCCTGCAGTTCCAACTCGCCGGGGCTGTTGCCAATATCGACATTTCCATAAACCGTCATACCAGCCAGGGTTCCGGTACCGCTGAGGTTTCCGTAGAGGGCGAGGCCTGTCGTATCGCCATCGATGCTGCCGCCAACTCCGAGATTCACATCCCCAAAGATCGTACCGTTCCCGGTGATGCTGGTATTTTCATTCAAGGTCAGGACTGTATCCATGGATGCCACATTCAGGGTCCCTCCGTCTATGTCTACCGTGCCACCGGATGCGGAAAAGAGCAGTCCAACCGAAGCGGCCGTTGCTTTACCCCCATTAAGAATATTGAGGGTGCCCCCGCTGACATTCAGGTTCTGATTGATCTGCAAGTTGGCCGAAGACCCGTCGATCTTCACCGTTTGGTTGACGTCTAATTCGGTCAGGTTCTTCAAGGTACCGGTGGCTTCCAAGGTGCCGTCTGTGAAGGTCAGGTTCGTCGCATTGAAATCGCCCACGGTCAGCACACTGCTATTTTGTAACGTAAGATTGCCCGCATCAATGTTGCCGGAAGGTGACCAAGTGCCTCCGTCCAAAATAACCGTCTGACCACTGGAGGACAAACTGTCCAGGTTTGTTATTGCGCCGGTGGCTTCCAGTGTACCGTTGCTAAAGGTCAGGTTACTCATATCAAAAGCCCCCGTCTTCAACGTACCACCGGCGAGGGTGGTCGCATCACCCAAATATCCCCCATCGAGAACGACGGTTTGGCCGGAAGAAACACTTCCCAGGTTTGTCAATACGCCGGTGGCTTCCAGCGTACCGCTGGTGAAGGTCAGGTTGCTCATATCAAAAGCCCCCGTCTTCAACGTTCCCCCGGCGAGAGTGGTGGCATCACCAAAATATCCTCCATTGAGAACGACGGTCTGACCGGAAGAAATAGGATCCAAATCATTCCCGGCTGCCTCAAGTCTAAGGGTGCCGCCAGATGCAAAATTCAAGTTTGACGCGGAAAATAGCCCTCGGGACTCGAGGGTACCACCGTCTTCAATGGAATAAAAAACATTCGAGCCATCGGAACCTTTCATATTATATACGGCTCCGTCGGAAATGGTGATATTGAGCGTGTTACCTGCTCCACCATCATCTGCGGATTCTTGACTATATAGACTGGTTCCTTGCCCACTGATATTAACGTGGAGGTTGGCATGCTCAAAAAAATAAAAATCTTCAAAGACGTTATAGGAGGCTGTAACCAATCTGAAACGATTTACATTAACCGTACCTCCGGTTATATTCACATAGCTATAAGCATCGCGATGGTCTTTTTCAGCCTCATCCCGGGAAGCCACGATATCACCACTACCTAGGTCAATTATTCCACCGGTGATGTTCAAGGTCGCCGCAGATCCTCGCCAGGAAGTTAAAATGATATCATGATCATTAGAGGTATAATTACTGCCATTCTGGAGGGTCAGGCTGGTATCTGCGTTTACCGCATGCAGGGTAACGTCTTCATTTGTGTCCACGTCATATGCACCGGTTGCTCCGATCACAAAGGTGCCATCTGTGAGATCAGGAAAAGCATTCACAACCGCCTGGTCGGTCACTTGCGCATGGGCACTGAAGAAGCAAAAGCAAAACGCGGTAATGAGTCCAAGCTTAAAAAGGAAAGAAGAGGTGAAGGTTTTCATGATAGTTTTTTTTAATCTGCGGTATAACGAGATTTACTGACGCCGGCGTAGGCAGATGACCATGGAGAGGACGAGTCCTCCGAGCATGATCCAGGTTGAGGGTTCGGGAATAGCGGTGAAGGATCCATCGCCTGACATTGCATAATTCTCAGGCGTACTAACGCTATTGAAGGAGGAGGGATCAATCCCACCGCTGATCAACTGCCAGGACTCCCCTCCCAGAGGGGTAAACCCGACAAAACTGATGTTAAGGATTGCGCCGGAAACATCCGTGAACGCATCGCCTATCAGGGTATCATACTCCCCCACGCCCGTGCCGAAGATTTCCATAAACACAGTACCGCTGGCGAGAGTGACCCCCTGTAATTCCAATACGCCGGGACTATTGCCAATATCAACATTTCCGTAGACCGTCACATCCGACAGGGTTCCGGTTCCGCTGAGGTCTCCGTAGAGGGTAAGACCTGTCACGTCGCCATCGATGCTGCCGCCGACTCCTAGATTCACATCGCCGAAGAGAGTACCGTTTCCAGTGATGCTGCTATTTTCATTGAGGGTCAGGGCGGTATTCAGGGAGCCCACATTCAGGGTGCCCCCGTCAATTTCCACCGTGCCACCGGATGAAGAAAAGAGCAGGTCACCATTAAAGACCGTAAAGGTGTGGTTCAGAACCGAAACGGAAGCCCCGTTTAAAACGTTGAGGGTACCACCGGTGACATTTGTATTCTGATTCATCAGCAGATTGGCCGACGCACCGTCGATAGTCACAGTTTGGTTGACGCCTACTTCAGTCAGATTTTGCAAGGTGCCTGTAGCTTCTAAAGTACCGCTGGTGAAGAGTAGATTGGTCATATCGAAATCCGTTATCTTAACTGTACCGCCGGCGAGTGTGGTAGCATCGCCGAAGCTTCCGCCATCCAGAATAACCGTGTCACCGCTGGAAAGTGTCCCTAGATTTGTCAACGTGCCCGTGGCTTCCAAGGTACCACTGTTGAAGGTCAAATTGCTCATATCAAAGCTCGTCGTCTTGACGGTACCGCCATCGAGCGTGGTAGTATCACCGAAACTTCCTCCGTTTAAAATAACCGTTTGCCCACTGGATAAAGGATCCAGATGGGTTAGCACCCCGCTGGTTTCCAATGTGCCGCTAGTGAACGTGAAATTCGTGGCATCATAGTCTCCATCGAGGGTAAGTTCGCCACTGTTTTGCAAAGTGACATTTCCCGTTTCAATATTTCCTGAAGGAGACCAGATACCTCCATCGAGAATAACGGTTTGGGCACTGGAGGACAGACTGTCCAGGTTTGTCAATGTACCGGTGGCTTCCAGTGTACCGCTGGTGAAGGAGAGGTTGTTCATATCAAAGGCCCCCGTCTTCAGCGTCCCCCCGGCGAGGGTAGTCGTATCATAAAAAGCCCCCCCATCGAGAACGATGGTCTGACCGGAAGAAATAGAATCAATATAATACCCGACTCCCCCAAATTTTAGCGTCCCGCCGGAAGCAAAATTCAAGTTGGCCGCGCTAAAACTTCCGCGGGATTCAAGGGTTCCGCCGCTTTCAATAGAAAAAGAATCTACATGATCGTCATTTGGCATGCTATACACGGCTCCGTCAGAAACAGTGATATTGACTGTGCCTTCGAATGAGGAACTTAGGGATACTGGTTCATTACTAGAAACACTGGTACCTTGCCCACTGATATTCACGTGGAGGGTGGAAGGCACTTCAACAGCAACATCCCCCCCTCCCCAAAGGTGGTTATATGCGCGGAAACCGTATAAATTGACGGTTCCTCCAGTTATATTCACATAGGCAGGGGCCTCGGACGCTCGACCATCATCATCATCCCGATCAGCCATGATATAACCACTTCCCAGGTCAATTATCCCCCCAGTAATGTTCAAGGTCGCCGCAGATCTATACCAGGAAGCTAAAAGAATATCATGATTATTAGAGGTATAATTACTTCCATTCTGAAGGGTCAGGCTGCTATCTGTGTTTACCGCATGCAGGGTAACGTCTTCATTTGTGTCCACGTCATATGCGCCGGTTGCTCCGATGACAAAGGTGCCATCTGTGAGATCGGGAAAGGCCTCCACAACCGCCTGGTCGGTCACTTGCGCATGGGCGTTGAACGCAAAAAGAGCAATCGAAGCGGCGAGGCCGTGTTTGCGAAGAAATGAACGGGTGAAGTTTTTCATGATAGGAGTTTTTTATCCGCGGAATGACTTTTAAGGCGTTTTTCCTATATCTGCTAGCACGGGCTATCGGACCAGCTTTTTTCGACGAACGGTATGAATTTATCGACGAACGACATCAAAGGGCACATTTGGTCACGTTTGTAAGCCGTTCATCGACAAAAACCGACCGTTCGTCGAAATGAGATGTACTTTATGGAGGCGTTGCACATAGATTGACCCTATATTATTTCATCCAATCAGTTGCATCGTACCTTTTTCCCGTGCGGTTTTCGCTGCCGTAGGATAATCATTCACTGAATAACGATAATCCCCATACAAAACCATGACCCCCAATTTGTCTATCCTCCGCACCCGGGCGGGGCACAACCCCTGGCAGCACGCCGCCTTTTGGCTGGTGGTGACCGGTCTGGTGGCACTCAACCTCTACATGTCCCCGGGGGGAGGCCGGATCTCGGGGTTGCTGGCCGCCCGCGTCGTCTTGCATCTGTTATGTTTTGCAGTAGCGATCCTCTTTCATCTGCAGGTGCTGGTGCCACGGTTCCTGGAGCGGGATCATTACATCACCTACCTGCTGGCATTCCTGTTGACCGCACTGGCCACGGCTTTTATCATGTACCACGGCAATGTGATCCTGCGCGAACAGGTGTTTGGACACGGCGTACATTTGGGCCCCCAGGGACAGGGTCCCGGCGGCAGTGGTTTCGGTCCTCCGGGTATGCGTAACGGCCTGCCTGGAACCTCCAGAGGCTTTGGCCCAAGAGCACAGTTCCGTCCCCCCTTCGGCAAACTGATGTTGGTCTGGGGTGTCCAGGCCATGATTATGACCGGGCTGGCTCTGTTGTTCCACCTGATCAACACTTACGTCCGAAGTAAGGAATACGAGCAGCAAGGTCTTGAGGCGGAGGTGGCCGCTCTCAAGGCACAGCTCAGCCCTCACTTTATCTTCAATTCGCTGAACAACATCTACTCGCTGGCTCTGGCAAAATCCGATCTCGCTCCGGACTACACCATGAAGCTTTCAAAAATCACGCGTTACATTCTGCACGAGACCTCCCGCCCGGACATTCCGCTGACGCAGGCATTGGATTTTATTCGCGACTACCTCGCCCTGGAACGCATCCGGCTTGGCGACCGGGCAAAAATCTCCTACCGGATCGAGGGCTCTCCTGAAGAATGCCGTATTACCCCACTCATTCTACTGCCCTTTATCGAAAATATCTTCAAACACGGCGTCAACCCCGACCCCGGCCAAGCAGAAGTGGATATCCTGGTAACCATTGAGCGTGACGGGGTGATCGACCTGCACTTCTCCAACCGATTGCTCCCGGAAACCGGAGAGGTCTCTGAAAGTGGCGTGGGATTGGCCAACGTCCGCCGCCGTCTGGAACTCATGTGCCCGAACCGTTATGAATTAAACATCTCGCCCGGACCCGAATTTTACACCGTTCACCTCAGGCTACTTCCATGAACCCTCTGCGCTGCCTACTTGTCGACGATGAACCTTTGGCCCACGGGGTGATCGAGAACTATGCCGCCCGCCTGCCGGGGGTGGAGATCGTAGCCACTTGTCTCAACACCGCCAGCGCACGCGAGGCCCTGCACGCGCACAAGATCGATCTCATGTTCCTCGACATTCAGATGCCGCGCATGACCGGCCTGCACTTTCTCGACCAACTCGAAAACCCGCCACTGGCCATCCTTACCACCGCCTACGAAGACTACGCTTTGCAGGGCTACGACCTGGACGTGGTCGATTATTTACTCAAACCTTTTGAGTTCGAACGCTTCGAGCAGGCGATTGCCAAAGCTGAATTACGCCTTAGCGCCGTCAATGGCTCCACCCCTTCCGAAAAGATTCCAAGCAATACACCTTCCCTACTGGTGCGATGCGATGGCACCACCCAGCGCGTCTCCCTCATCAACCTCTGTTATGTTCAGGCCATGGGGGATTACACCAAACTCGGTCTCTGCGACGGACGCGTCCTCTGCTGCCACCAGCCCCTGCACCACTGGGAAGAGATTCTCCCCGGAGAAACTTTTATTCGCATTCACCGCTCCTATATCCTCTCTCTGAATTGCGTCGAAGAGGTCACCGCCAATTACGATGCGGTGACCGCCCATATCACGATCCCCATCAGTCGCTCCCACCGTCGTGACTTCACAACCGCCCTGCAGAAACACCAGAAACGCCTGCGAGGGTCCAAGTAAAACACCTTTTGGGTATATTGATTTCAAACGTTTCGAAAGGAAGAGATTTCAAATCTCGACAGTTTCCTCCCTCCATCGTAGAATTCCTGCATGATCCATCCCTCCGCAAAAATATATGACCAGGCCCGTATCTTGGGCGATCAGGAAAATTTCTCTCTCGGGGCCCACAGCCAAATCGATGATTTTGTTTTTTGTTATATCGGGTCAAGCTGTCAAATCGGGCGCAATGTTCACATCTCGAGTTTCTGCAGTATCATCGGGGGTGGCGAATTGATCATGGAAGACTTTTCCGGACTCAGCGCAGGCTGTCGGCTGATCACCGGATCGGATGACTTTACCGGTCCCTGGCTCACCAACCCCACTGTCCCCCCCGAATTCACCAACGTGCTGCGCGACAAAATCCGCATCTGCCGCCATGCGGTTCTGGGAACCAACGCGGTGGTGTACCCCGGGGTAACCATCGGTGAAGGGGCGGCCGTGGGCGCCGGCTGTCTGGTGCGCAAAGATTTGGAACCCTGGACCATTTATGCCGGGACCAATCCCAAACCGGTGGGAAAACGCGATGCCGAAGCCATTCTGGCCAAAGAAAAAGCCTATCTGGAGTCTGAAGATGGCGGATGATGCCCCCTGGCCGTCATCGGCAAGCAAACGCCTTCTGGATATTTTCGCCGCCACCCTTTTGCTCTTGATGCTTTGGCCGTTGATCTTGCTTCTCGCACTTGGCGTAGCTTTTCAGTTGGGCCGCCCCGTTTTTTTTCGACAATCCCGGCCGGGCAGAAACAAAGAAATTTTCACTCTGATCAAATTCCGCACCCTGCGGGGATCCGAAAAAGACACCGAAAGCCCGGAAGGCAAAATCCCCCCGACGCCCTTTTGCAAATTCCTGCGCGCCTCCGGATTGGATGAGCTTCCCGAGCTTTGGAATATTTTGAAAGGCGATATGAGTTTTGTCGGTCCCCGTCCTCTCCTAGTCCGTTATCTCGAACGGTACACACCCGAACAACAACGCCGGCACAACATCCGCCCCGGGCTCACCGGACTGGCTCAGGTCAACGGCCGCAATGCGGTCGATTGGAAAACCCGTCTCCAACTCGATGTTGACTACGTCGAAACCGCCACCTGCAAAACAGATCTTCACATCCTCTGGAAAACGCTCACCCTGATCGGACGCGGCGAAGGCACGGCCGAACCCGGGGAATTTATGGGAACGACAAATGACTAATCGCATCTTCCTTTCTCCCCCGCATCAAAACGGCCGCGAACTTCCGCTGATTCAGGAAGTCCTCGACAGCAACTACCTCGCGCCGGTCGGCCCCATGCTCGACCGCCTGGAAGCAGAAATGTGCCGGGTCACCGGCATCCCCCACTGTCTGGCCGTCACTTCCGGTACCGCCGCCCTCCACTTGGCCCTGCGACATCTATGTGATCATCGTAGCCGACAAGATCCACGTCCCCCGATTGTGATCGCCGCTTCGCTTTCGTTTGTCGCTTCGGTCGCCCCTGCGATTCACTTGGGTTGCGAAGTGTGGTTTTGCGATGCCGAAGCCGAAAGCTGGACTCTGGATCCCATCCAACTTTCCCATGCACTCAGTGAAGCCAAAGCTGAAAACCGCGAAGTGCTTTGCGTCCTTCCCACCGATCTTTATGGACAAGCCTGCGATCTGGCAGCCATTCACGGACTCTGTGATCCCGCCGGGATTCCTGTCCTCTGCGACTCTGCGGAAGCGCTGGGTGTAAAGCGGGAAGGCCCTGATCCCTGGGCGCAAATCTTTTCATTCAACGGCAACAAAATCATCACCTCTTCCGGGGGCGGCATCCTTGCGTCCCATGACGAGAAACTCATCGCCCACGCCCGCAAGCTGGCCAGTCAGGCCCGCGAAAATTTTGTCCATTACGAACACCGTGAAATTGGATACAACTTCCGCATGAGCAATTTACTGGCCGCGGTCGCCGTCGCTCAGCTCGAAACCCTCGACGACCGGGTCTCCAAACGCCGGCAGATTTTTGCCGGATACAAAAAACGTCTGGCCGACGTTGAAGGGATCTCCTTTATGCCCGAAGCCAATTGGAACACCTGCACCCACTGGCTTTCCGTCATCCGCATCGACCCGGAAATTTTCGGCGCCGACCGCGAAAAAATCCGCCTGGCGCTTGAAGCGGAAAATATCGAAAGCCGTCCGGTATGGAAACCGCTGCATCAGCAACCCGCTCTCCGACAGCTCCGCATGTTTGGAGGCCGGGTCTCAGATCAACTTTTCAATGAAGGCCTCTGCCTTCCCTCCGGTAGTCAACTCACCGAAAACGATCAGGATCGGATTTGTGAAGTGATTTGTAAGTAGTTCCCGATCTCCCCTGGCCGCTCCGGGGAGGGACGAATCGGGCAGGCGAGCCCCCCCCTTTTTGCTAAATCATAGAGCATTGAAATTTAAAGCGTAGCTGGAATTCCTATTGCTGTGTTTTTTTGGCCACAAAAAGGCACGAAAAAAAATACAGCCCCTATAACCCCGCTCTGAAACGGGATCATTTAAATAACCATGTAACTTCTGCTGGAACCTTCCGGAAATCAAAATCTGTTTACCCAGAACGGGGTTATAGGGGAGGCGTTTCTTTTGTGCCTTTTTGTGGCTTCAAAATATTATAAAGTGCTCTACGTTAGCGAACTGTCTATTTCCGGCGGCCAACCAGCAAAACCGCACAAGCACTGATCGCCATGAGCAGCAGGCTCCCTGCTTCGGGGATAACAATGATTTCCCAACCCAAATCTTCCAACATTCCCTTTTCAACCGCGTTGAATTCCCGGTAACTTTCCCCGGCCGACAGGGCGTAATTCATCATACCCGACAGATCATCTCCGGTTCCGCCAATACCGTCAAAGCCCAGTTCATCCACATGCGAAAGACTGGATCCGGATTGAAAAGGGTCAGGGGCATAAATCGGAATCTGTGCATTATTTGCAACTCCGGCCATACTTTGATAAGCCGCATTGCCATTTTCACCTGTCCAGTAAACCGGGGCATCCACCTGATTAAAATCTCCGGGAGTTCCGCTGCTGCCGGGGTCGGGCAAGTTCCCGTTTCCATCCTCTAAATAATGATCCCAAATTTGCATCGCGTATTCATCCGCCGCATATTCATATCCGAAAAGATCAGTCATGCTGTTGTAACTACTGCTGAAACCCAGGGTGTGGGTGATTTCATGGGTAACCACAGATTGAAGATCCAACCCCGAAAATCCGGATGCATCCTGCCCCGTATAAAAATTAAAGGAGGGATTAAAAATGATCTGACAATCGATGCTGTTCGCATCCCCCGCATTGAGACCGTAAGCCCACACCGTTTGTGCGGCCGTGGCCATAAAATTATACCCCTCTCCCGTGGTGAGAATATAGGCGCTGCTGGAAGAAGAACCCAAAGTACTTTCACTCAAACCCGATGCCCACATCATGTGAATGTTGACATCCCGGGCCCCCACATTGCCAATGGTACTCTCTAAATATTGTGCCGCCCCGGCCACCACCGCCTTTTCATTCTCCGAAAAACTCCGTTCAGCATTATAAGTGGAAAGCGTTTCCGACGTTTCATAATAATGAATGCGCAAAGATCCGTAATCGACAATCTCCAAAGCCAGACTTTTTGAAAATGGCGAAAGAAGCAGAAAGGAAAGCCCAACTTTAAAGTGGAGACTGATTTTTTTCATGTTGTGAATTGTAGGAATACATACGCTTCATTGTGGCCCCGTTCAACTGTTAATCCCTAACACTGTGCCTGCCTAAACCCAAGTCTCATCCCTCCGCTGTAAATACTCAAATCACATCTTGACAATATTATTGCCTATATGACAATATAGTAGCTATGAAAAACACCTTTCATTTCCGCCTTCCCATTATGGCTGCCTTTTGGGGAGTATCCCTCCAAGTGAGCGCCGGACCCTTTACCTTTTCCGGTCAGAGCACCATTCAATCAGTGGATACGGTTTATCAACGAAGTTCCAAAGTCACCGGTGAACAGTCTACCCAAGCGACGGATGCGGTTACGGAAGTTTCTGCCAAAACCAGTCGTAACCTTTATGATCAGTCCACCGCACCCGTTTTGGAAGTCACTGAAAATTCTGTGAATTCATCCAGTGAAGTCAGTTCGGAGGTCAGCACCGAGTTAAGCGATCATTCCACCCTGCCGGCAATTCAGGCGACCAACAAATCTTTCGAGAGCAGCTCCAAACTGAGTGACCAAAGCACCGCCAAAACCCAGCCCAGTTCGGACGCCACCGCGGAAGTCAGTGCAAACAGTTCCGATACCACCACCCGCATGACAGACCAAAGTATTGCTTTCACCGCCCCCATCACCTTGGCCACCACCGACTTTACCGACAACAGTTCGGATGCCACCACCCGGGTGAGCGATCAAAGTACCGCCAAAACCCGGCCCTCACTGGAGGCGAGTAGCAATACCACTGACAATAGCTCCGAAGCCACCACCGAACGGACGGCCCCTGCAACGCAGGCGACTGCCGATGCAACATCGGCCGCCACCGAAGATATCAGTATTGCCACCGGGAAGACCAGCGACATGAGTTCGGAGGCCAGTGACCATTCTACCGAAGTCACCTCCCCCCTCTTGGAAGCCAGTTATGAAAACTCCACCCAACCCACCACAGAATTTTCGGCCCAAGCCAGCGAAGTGACTGCCGAAACTGCAAACCACAGCAGTGACGTCACCGAGAAAAGCGGACGTGCCAGTAAATCCAGTAGCCTGAATGTGAGCGGCAACCTGGATGCCAGTTTGGAAAAAACCACACGGCTCACGTGGAAAGATGCTTTTGCACTCCGACTGGATCCGGATGTGGCCGACGACCTGATCAAAGATGCGTATGCATTTTCAGGAGATACCCTCGATTATTTTTCCTGTGAGTTAGGCATTAGCTCCGCTCAACTTTCCCACACCATCATCCATCATATCCCCAGAGATCTGGACCGTGAAGGATTGGAACAGCTCATGCAAAAATTGATCCCGGCGCTGGAAGCGGATCTGCATTCATAACACATGTCTTTGGAAAATAGTGAAACACCTGCACCACCTTCGGGGCGCCATTTTTTTGGTCACCCGATACCCCTGGGCTACACTCGCAAGCTCGTTTACCCAGGGCTACGGACCCTGACCCCTCCGGGGCCCAGTTCGAGAAATACAGTTAGACCAAATACGAACTGCCCACATATTGAAGATATGGCCCCGGAGGTGGGGCGGGCGATTCGCTCCGTTATCAAAAATTGCATTTACCTCATCGCTTGTTTTCTTTTCCCCCTTCTTCCCGCACAAAATCTAATCGAAGGGTTTCAATTTACCGACATCCGCAACAACCGCATCCTGGACATGCCGATTGTCGATGCCTCTCAGGTGGAAGGCTACGAAATTTTGTATGCCACCCCCGGCACGGGAGACATCGCGGAAATCGCCGGACATCTCCTCTTACGGGTTCACTTAAAAGATGTCCCGGAGGAACAGGATCTGGTGCTCTCCTTTTTGGCCGACACCGGAAATCCTCCGATGCCCGGAAATTCAAAACCGGTTCTTTCCGATTGCCGGAAGCGAAACTGGCTGAACATTATGCAGGCCCCTACATCCGAAGACGAAAGTCCTTGGAGCTCCATTGCCCAATCTCTTCGTGGACTGGGTGGCGGATTTCCGGTGACGATGGATATTCAAACATTCGCCTACACACTCAAATCTTATACCGTGGAACAAGACCGAACTCTTTTGCGTTACAAACTCATCCTCAGCGATGCGCAACGCGAGAACCTCACCCACACCTTAATTGATTTTAAGAACCGTCCCCCCATCCATTATTATTTCTTTCACCAAAATTGCGGATCGGTTTTGGTCCGGGTGGTCGGCGAAGGCATTGATAAAAAATCCATCTCGGATTTCAGCCCCTGGGTTTCCCCTCCCCATAGTTTGTGTGCCTTACTGATTCGGGAAGGTTTTGCGGAAAGGGTCACTCCGGATTTTTACAGCACCCGCGCCCAAGGGGATTTGTACCGGAAATGGTTTCAGGAGCAGTACCCCACATGGGTGGCTGACAATCCAAACCTCCCCTGGCCAAACCTAAATGATTTCCTAAGCCCGGATGTAAAGACCCGGGTGATTGCCATTCAACAATTGGAAGCAGTTTACATTTCCGACCCCAATCTGAGTTCGCTGCTGTTGGCGATGGGCCCTCTGCTTCAACAAATGGAATTGTCCACAGATGTAAAAAGTGGGTTGTGCCGGGACCTCACCAGTCAAGCGACCACCGCCGCCCGTGAATTTCAAGTTGAACTCATGCGGACTTTTCCAACCGCGACCCCGGAAAATATTTATCAGCATCATTTCCCGCTTCATCCCCCTCCCACACACTTCTCAGGTTCTGATCACACCGGCCTGTTCGCAATCGAAACCGGTCCGGTTTGGTTGGAGGATCATGCGGGCTGGATGCTTTCCGGCACCTTGCTTCAACAGCAAATGGGATCCCGTTCGGAACGGGCGATGCAACGCGCCGGTGAACTCACTTTAGGGCGGGCGGAATTTGTTTTTGATAACGACTCCCTTCAGGAATGGCAGGTGACCGGACTCGCACTGAAAAAATTTAGGGAACGACTTGGCCGGGTTTCTTCGGGTTTGTTTTCCACCCAGGGGTGGGGTTTGGGCCTCAGCGTAATCGATGTGCAAAAGAGAAGCATCGGCCCGGAGATTCAAGGTCAGATTGCCGGTATATCCGGATGGGTAAATGTTATTTCTTCTTCTACAAACCGGCAGTATCTTGTGATTGGTTCCGGGTTGGATGCGGGATGGAGTCACGACAGTCTCACAGATACCGACTGGGGTCTCAGCTTTCCCCTGCAGGCAGAAAGTTTATTGAGTGCGGGATCACTTCAGTGGCGAAACCGCTTTGCCTGGATCCCCAACAGCATAGAAGACGCTCCCATTGAAACGACCTTGCAAAGTGATCTGGCTATTCCTCTGGGAGAGTGGAAAAAGACCGAAGTTATTCTCCACTGTACTGCGGATGTTCTTTGGTCGGGTAACGACAACAGAACTTTAGGTGCGTTGTCTTTGGAATTTAATCGATGGTAATTATAGAGAATGTCAGGTTTTAATTTAATTTCCATCGCGTAGTCCACGTACTCCGTACGTGGAAATCGAACGCTTAGGTTCTTGTTTCATTTCCATCGCGTAGTCCACGCTCTCCGTGCGTGGAAATCGAATACTTTGGTTCTTATTTCATTTCCATCGCGTAGTCCACGCACTCCGTGCGTGGAAATCGAACGCTTAGGTTCTTGTTTCATTTCCATCGCGTAGTCCACGTACTCCGTACGTGGAAATCGAATGCTTTCGTTCTTGTTTCATTTCTATTGCGTAGTCCACGCACTCCGTGCGTGGAAATCGAATGCTTAGGATCTTGTTTCATTTCTATTGCGTAGTCCACGTACTCCGTGCGTGGAAATTTTTACTTAAGCTCTTGTTTCATTTCCACGCACGGAGTGCGTGGACTACACAGAACTGGTAATCCGCAAGACTTCGTCAATCGAGGTCAGACCTTCAAACACTTTATTTAAGCCGGCACGCTGAAGGGTGATCATGCCTTTCTGTACGGCCACTTCCCGCAGTTCATCCGCATTGGCGTCTTTGAGAATCATATTCCGGACGGCCTCATTGATTTCCATAATTTCCATAATGCCGCCCCGGCCTTTGTAGCCGAGTTGCGCACACTTGTTGCATTTACCGGGAAGGAAAATTTCTTTTTTATCAAAGTCCATTCCGGTGACATTAAAGTTATTCGCTTTTAATTCATCGATGGTAATATTGATAGGTGTTTTGCAACTGGGACAAAGCCGCCGGTAGAGACGCTGGGCCTGGGCAAGAATCATGGCCGACGCGAGCATAAAGGGTTCGATCCCCATATTCTTCAGACGGGAAATGGCGCCGGGGGCATCATTGGTATGCAGTGTACTTAATACCAAGTGACCGGTCAACGCGGCCTGCACGGCGATGGATGCCGTTTCAAAATCACGCACCTCCCCCACCAAAACAATGTCGGGGTCCTGACGCAAAATTGAACGCAAACCGGCGGCAAAGGTTAGCCCCACTTCGGCATGGGTCTGTACCTGATTGATTCCCTGCAACTGATACTCCACCGGATCTTCCACCGTGATGATATTGGTGGACGGCTCATTCAATTCCTGCAGCGCGGAATAAAGCGTGGTGGTCTTACCGCTACCGGTGGGACCGGTCACAAAAATCATTCCGTAGGGCTGACTCAATGCGCGGGCAAAAGCGGTTTGGGAATATTCATCCAGCCCCAGGTCTCCCAGCCCTTTGGGCAAATTGGTTTTATCCAAAATACGCATTACAATTTTTTCACCATGAATCACCGGCAAAATACTTACCCGGATATCCACTTCTTTTTCCAATGCGCGAATCCGGCAACGTCCGTCTTGGGGAATCCTTTTTTCCGCAATATCCAAATTGGACATAATTTTGACACGGGACACAATCGCCCCGTATAAACTTTTAGGAGGATTCCCGGCCGAAATCAAAACCCCGTCAACACGATAGCGGACCTGACATCCATCAAGACCCGGTTCGATGTGAATATCACTGACCCGCTTGCGCATCGCTTCCACCAAAATGGAATTTACGATTCGAATCACCGGCCGTTCATTGGCTTCATCCCCGTAATCTTCTAAATCGTAATTATCACCGCTCGAGACTTCGGCCAATTCGTCATCATCCGAAAAAGCAGAAAGCGTTTCCTCTAATTGACCATCCCCTTCAACTTGATCGCTTAAGCGACTTTCCAGCATTTCGGTCAAAACCTTCTCCGGCACCACCACCGTCATCAAACGAAAGCCACTCTGGGCACCTACCGTTTCCAAGGCAATCACATTAAAGGGATCGTCTACTGCCACCGTAAGCGTTTTCCCAATTCGGGAAATCGGCAACACCCGGTGCTGGCGCATGGAGGCCAGGGGTAAATCGACCATCAAGTCCGGCGAGCTCCGGGTGATCTTTAAATTCATGGGGCAGAGCTGTGCATTGTTTGCCAATGCGATTGCCACCCCCTCCGCCGGAATCATGTTCATGCGAATCATGGATTCCTCAAGACTGATTTCATCAGACTCCGATAAAAATGCGGCTTCTTCGAGCTGTTCTTCGGACAGTTGGTAGTGATCTACCAGATAATCGAATAGGTTTTGGGTAATGGTTTCCACAATCCAATCATTGCCTCAGCACCCCTATTTGACAAGCTTTTATCTACACGGGTTCTGAAACCGGAAGCCTGAAGGCATTCCGTTGAACCGCCTGAAGACGGAACTCCGATCGCAACCTCTGTCCCCGGGAGGAAAGTTCCTCTTAAACTTCTTCCTTCCCTTCCATTCGCATCACGCCCCACATCACCAAAGCCCCCAGTGCCATCAACCCGAGAACCGGAAGCCAGCTCGAGAGTTGGGTGGGAAACAGATTGATATTGCTCGCGATATTCCGAGCCTCCAGAACCGAACCATCCCTTTGAAATTCGTCTAAGACATAAATCTGTTTAAAGGGCCAAAGCGCGTAGAGAGAACCGATGATCAATCCGGTAAGAAAGGCCATGGTCGCATCATATGCTTTGCGCATGGCCACCTCAACCAGCCGCGCGGTAAGCAGCAGACCCACACCCATCCCGAGTGCACAGAATCCAAGGAAAAGAATATCATCCAGGAACCAATTCGATATCAAACTTGAAAGGGCCCGGATAATGATGAAATACTGACCCAGCAGAATCATAATCAATGATCCGCTAATTCCCGGAAGCACCATGGCGGATATCGCAATCATGCCCGCCACAAAAATCATCAGAAATTCCACTTTTGAATATTTTCCAGTGTAGGAAAACTTTTCAGCTGCAGAAGCGGCTTCGCTGATTTCCGCAGGTGTTTGATCCATCTGTTCTGTCTGTGCCTGATAAAAATCGGATTTACGTTTGGTCTTTTCGTAGGGGTTTACCGCCGCGGCAATACTCACCGTAATGGCGATCCCCAAAAACAAGTTCACCCAGACTGCGGCTCCCTTGGAACGAATCATCACCCAGGGCACGTGAATCGACAGCAGAATGAGGCCAAAGAAAAATGCATAGGTCAACGAAAATTTCTCGTTGAGTAAATAGTCCATTAAACGCGCCAAACCCACAATCGCGATCAGCGCACCTACCAGTAAACGCCCCATAAATCCCCAGTCATCCTCCGCCAAGCGGCCAAAAAAGGCGCGGGAGCGTTCACGGTCGAAAGGGCGGGCCAGCCAGCGAAATTTTAAAACCAACAGTTCCCGGAGAGTCGTGGGGTTCAGACGGTTGAGAAAGCCGAGCAGGCGTTCGTAAAAGCCGAGAACCAAAGCCAGGGTCCCGCCGGAAACGCCGGGGATAATGTTGGCGACGCCAAAAGCAAAACCGTGAAACATGTCTACAAGTGACTTCATATTTTTTGAGTTAGATTAAGATTTTTCTTTTTGCCACAAGAAGGCACGAAAATTATACAGCCTCTTTATCCCCGTTCCAAAACCGTTTTATTGTTCCACTTCTGATTCCTACGAAACGGGGTTATAGGGGAAGTTTTTTTGTGCCTTTTTGTGGCCGAATATGTATTCGGATTTCGCCTAACTAAGGATTTCCCTCAATTGAATAGCATCCGCATGGTACTGCGCCAGTGCATCGTCTTTCACAAACTCCATCAGGGCCCAGCGGGGTTTGCGGTCTGCCTGCAACAATTCGAAATAACGGCTCCACCGATCTGTTCCTTCGACCAGGGGGAAGCGTTCTAAAAATCCTGCACCCCAGTGAAAAACATGCACATTGGAAATCCGGGGGAGGATCGCCTGGAGACTTTCTTCGCAAACTGCTTCCGGTTGTCCGTTTGGGGGTTGCCAAAGGCTGTCCAAATTATCGATTTGAAGATCATTCAGCAGTTCACCGGCAGATTCAATCGAATCTGTGAGGGTATTCCCGTGATATTCAAACGCGATGCGTAAGTTTTGTTTGGCAGCCAATCCACAGATTCGGCGGGCATCCGCTTTTACCGCTTCGCGGTAGGCCTGATCCGCATCAGCCGAGGCTTTTTTACCGGCCCACACCCGAACGGTGGATGTGCCCAACGCTTCGGCGGAATCGAGCACCGCTTCAATTTCTGGAGAATCCGCTTCGGCCAATCGATAATAAGATCCGTATGCAGCGGACTCGAGTCCCGCCTCCCGGGTCCAACGTGCCACCTGCTCCGCTTTGGCGGTATCTCCGTGGGGGACATGTACATCCCCCCCCCACTCAATCCCTTGCTGCCCTGCTTTGACCACTTCTTCAATCAAATCACAGGACGCCAATTTTCGGAAACTGATCGAAACCAGTCCGGTTCGGATATTGGAAAAATCCATTTTATTGCGCGGTAAAACCGCCGTCCACATTGATCACCTGACCGGTGACAAAGGAGGAGGCATCCGAACACAACCAGAGGGCAGCTTCGGCAATATCTTCCGGTTCCGCCACCCGACCCATAGGATGGATGGTCTTCAGATGTTCAAAAGCTTGCTCGGAATCGTGTAAGGTCCGCCACAACATATCGGTATTCACCGCACCCGGTGCCACCGCATTTACCCGGATTTTATGGGAGGCCTCTCCCAAAGCCGTAGATTTGGTCAGTCCCACCACCGCATGTTTTGCCGCCACGTAAGGGCCCAAATTCGGCATGGCCACTTCACCCATCACAGATGCAATATTGACAATGGCCCCCCCGCCACCGGCCCGCATCGCGGGAATCGCGTGTTTCATGATTAAAAATGTTCCGGTGAGGTTTACATCGATCACACTTTGGAAATCTTCCAACTTGACGTCATGAATGGGATGCGGATCCGCTTCCAGGCCCGCGTTATTGACCACAAAATCAATGCGTCCATGCCGCTCGACAGTTTGTTTGATCAATTTCTGAACTGCAGTTTCGTCTGTAACATCACTTTGAACGTACTCCACCCGTAACCCTTCAGAGCGGAGAGACTTTGCTTGGTCTTCACCTAATTCGGATCGACGTCCGGAGTAAACCACCAACGCACCCGTTTTAGCCATGGCTGCGACAATCGCTTTACCAATGCCTGACGTTCCGCCGGTGACGAGTGCGACTTTACCGCTAAACAAAAATGGGTTGGTTCCTGGGGGATGCATAAAATACTCCTGAAGTTAATAATATAAATTCTTCTTTGCATCAGAAGTTGCGGGCAATCAAGTTAATCTCTTCGGAAAGAGAAGAAACAACCCCTAAATCTGTAAAGGAGCGCGGACACATTTGCCTGCAAACGTTTTTGACTCAACCCTTTTACGCATCCCCCATCCAATTTACATTGCCAATATGTGAAGGAATTGATTACCTTTAACCATGAGCCTCAACCGTTTCCTTTTTGTGTGTTTCCTTCTCCCTCTCCTCCTTTTGCTGGGGGCTGGAGGTTATTGGATGTACAGCCATCAAAGTGAAATCCGGATCGACAGCTCCGCCGGCCGACTCCTGGAATCAGACCCGAGAAGCCGCGAGGCTTTTCAAAAGGTCAATGAAATCATTCCCAATAGCATATTGGTGGCACTGGAAATTGAAGATCTGTTTAGCGATCAGGGCGCAGCCACCCTGGCCAAAGCCTCGAATCTGGTTAAAACCGTGGAAGGCTATGTCAATGTCATGAGCCTCACCCACAGTACCCGGCCCGTACGTGAAGGTTTCAATTTGGACTTTAAATATTTTATTCCCCGGCACGCTTCGCCGGCACAATGGCAGGAGATTCGCAAGTTCACCACCCAGTTCCCTCTTTCCCGAAATGTACTGGTCTCCGAAGACAGCAAGTATGCCATCCTCGTCTGTCAATTCGAACGCCCCCTCCCCGATCATGCCGCCAAAGAAGCTTTCCGCCGGGAATTCATGTCGGCACTGGATCAAATAACTTCTGAAGTCAAAGGCATCCACGTTCTCGCCTTCCCGTTTATTGAAGCTGAAGGGGTCAATGCGGTAAAAGCCGACCTTACCCGTTATCTCATCGCGGCCGGCATCCTGATTTTTGTGGTATTACTTATCACCTTCCGTTCTCTGGTCGCCGTTTGTGCTGTCCTTATTCTGGAAGGAACGGGGGTATTGATCTTATTGGGCGCGTTCCAGGTCTTCGACCGGCCTGTGGATATTTATTCCGGCATTTTATTTCCCTTGGTGGGCGGACTCCAACTCACCTTCGTGGTTCATTATCTTTCCGCCCTGCAACAGGCAGCCCGCAAACGACCTGTTTTTGAAGCCGCCCGTGCGGCCTTCCGGGAAGTTTTCCCGCCCAGCTGCATTGCCGCCCTCACCACCGTGGTAGGTTTGCTCACCCTCGCTTTCGCTAAACTCCCCACCCTTACCGACTTCGGACGGATTGGGGCCGCCGCCGTGGTCGCGGTCTTTTTGTTTACCTTTTTCATTCCTGGGCTCCTGGCCATTGGTTCTCTGCCCGAAGCAACCGAAGCTGATAAAAAATCGCATAAAAAACCCCCTCTCCCGATTCGCGGATCCTTCGGGTTTTTTATCCTCCTCTTCTCTTTTAGTCTGGTGATGTCATTGGGCATATTCAAAATCCGCACCGATATCCGTGCGGTCGAATTTATCGAATCCGGCCACCCCGTCCGCGAATCTCTTGAATTGCTGAATAACGATCTGGGCGGAACCAATATTTTTCAAATGTGGGTGGACAGTGGAAAACCCTATGGCCAGCAAACCCTGCCCATGCTTCAATATCTCGAAGATCTCCGGGCCTACGCCTACTCCCTGGACGGGGTTTCCGACGCTTACGCCTATTCCCAACTCTATCTGGGCCTCAACCAAATTTGGGATGGAGATCCAGATCCGAACGGCTCTCTCCCCGGAAACCCGTTGAAACTGCAAATGTTCAGTCAATTAATCAATACCAGCCCGCTGTTGTTCAAAGATTCCTTTGTAGATCATCAGGCCCGCAGCGCCCTGATGGTTATACGATCCAAGGACATGCCCGGAAAAGAATATCTGGCTCTGCTGGAAGACTTTATGTCCTACGCCACCGAACAGGCACCCGAAGGAGTGACCCTGAAGCCGGTCAAAGGTCTGCATACCATTTTACAGGGAGACAGGGATATTGTATCCAATCAGCTGCAAACCCTGGCTTTAACCCTGTTACTGATCGCGCTTCTGCTTACCTTGCTTTGGCTGTCACCCAAACTGGCCGGACTCATTCTTCTCGCCAATGTGCCGGCACTTATCACCATTTTCGGAATGATGGGCTTCACCGGCTATCCCATGAATTCCATTACCATCATGGTGGCCGCGGTGATTCTGGGCATCGCCGTGGACGACGGTATTCATTTGGTCAGTGCCTTCCGCCACTATAAAAAAGAAGGCGGAAATTCCGAAGAGGCCGCCAGCGAAGCGCTCCGCCGGAAAATCAAACCCATGGCCTGTACCTCCTCAATTCTGGCGGTTTTCCTTGGTCTACTGATGCTCAGCTCCTTTCCCCCCGTTGCCCATTTCGGTATTCTCAGTGCCTTTGGCATTTTCGCGGCCTTTATTGGCGCTGTAGTGCTGCTACCCGGTTTGCTTGGCAATAACGTGAAATAATCCAAAATGGAATTCCACGGCCCCCGTGGTAAATCCGAAGCATTCGTTTTCCGCGGGGACCGCGGAACTACCTGCCTTTTCAGTTTTCTGAATATTTATCGGACAGGATGCCCTCACTCCCGGGATTCGCAATCACATTGAGTAGTTCCACGGTCCCCGTGGTAAATCCGAAGCATTCGTTTTCCGCGGGGACCGCGGAACTACCAATACAGACTTGCCTTTTTATAAATATTCCATATATAGATCTTATACCATATATGGAATATGCAAAAATCTACTGATCCATCCTCTGCTCCCGCGCTTGAACGCGGATTGATGATTCTGGAGACGCTACAGGCCTCAGGCCCTTTGTCTTTGGATGATTTGGCCGCCCGTTGCCCCATTCCCAAAAGCAGTTTATTGCGGTTGGTATCTACTTTGCAGGCGCGGGGTTACGTTCAACGTCGGGACTCCGACAAATGTTATCTGAACCGCGTCAGCTTCATGTTCAAGCCCCCGGAAGACCGCAGTCGCGAAGAAAAAATACAATTTGCTTTGGAAAACCTGTGCCGGGAACTCGGTTTTACGACCGAATGGTACAGCCCTCAAAAAGAGTATGCGCAATTGACCCAACGGGCGGAAAGCCGGGACGGAGCGGTACAAATTCGCGCCAGCATTGGCTTTCAACGTTTCTGGTGGGGGGAACTCGACGCCGTCGCCTGCATTGCCCATGCCGCCCTTCCCTTGAAAGCCGGACCGGAACAGGTATCACAGCTGACCCGGTATCAAAACGGAAAACTGATTCCCCACAGCAGAAACAGTTACCGCAAAGTCATCGACGGAATCGACCTGAACCATGCTTTTTATGATACCGAATACAATGCCAACGGCATCCGGCGCATGGCCCAGGCCATTCGGGATCAAAACGGAACCTTGTTGGGAATCCTCGCCGTTCCTATGCATTTTCAGCCGGATGCGGATGCGCGCCTTCCTGAACACCTTCAGCTTCTGCAACAGTGCAGCCTCAATTTGCAAACCCAACTCCAAGAGACCCCATGAAGAAAAAGACCCCCAATATTCTGTTTATCATGTCCGATGACCACGCGGCCAACGCCATCAGTGCCTACGGATCCAAGGTCAACCAGACCCCGAACATCGACCGCCTGGCCCATGAAGGAGCTCGTCTCGACCATTGTTATGTCACCAACTCCATTTGCACCCCCTCCCGGGGCGCCATCCTCACCGGGACTTACAACCATGTGAATTGTGTCACCACCCTCGCCACCCACATCGATAACCGCCTGCCCAACGTGGCCAAACACTTGCAATACGAAGGCTATCAAACTGCGATTGTCGGCAAATGGCATTTGGGCCGCGGACCCGAACACTGCCCCACCGGATTTGATTTTTGGTCCGTACTTCTCGGACAGGGTGACTACTACAACCCCAGTTTCGATGAAATGGGCAGTAGCGTAAAAGAAGAAGGCTACGTCACCGATATTATTGCCGACAAATGTCTCAACTGGCTGGAAGAGCGGGATGAAGACAAACCTTTTTTCCTGATGTGCCACCATAAAGCCCCCCACCGCTCCTGGGACCCGAAAGAGGAACACCGGAACCTCTACACCGATGAGATTCCCCGGCCGGTCACCTTCGACGACGATTACGCCAACCGTGCAGAAGCGGCCGCCGCCGCCAAAATGCGAATCTCCGAAGACCTCACCTACTATGATATCGATCTGGTGGTGCCGGAAAATCCAAGCGGAGAAAGTTCATTCGGCAATCCCAAGGTTCCCTGGCCCGATGATTTGGAAGGCTTCGAACTCACCTGTGCCCTGAGCGGGGAAACCTTTACTTTCGCCAATCACGACGAACTGAAAAAATTCAAATACCAACGCTATATGCGCAAATACCTGCAGGTGGTACATAGCGTGGATGAAAACGTCGGACGCCTGTTAGACTATCTGGATGAAAAAGGATTGGCCGAAGATACCGTGGTGATTTATACCTCTGATCAGGGATTCTACCTCGGGGAACACGGCTGGTTCGACAAGCGCTTTATCTACGAAGAAAGTTTTCAAATGCCTTACCTCATGCGCTATCCCAAAGAGATCGCAGCCGGAACGGTCAACACCGACATGACCTGCAACGTTGATTTCGCCGCCACCTGGCTCGACTACGCCGAAACCACGGTTCCCAGTTATATGCAGGGACGCAGTTTCCGTCAGAACCTGCGCGGAGAAACGCCCGAAGACTGGACCGACATCGCCTATCAGCGTTACTGGATGAACCGGGACAACCCCCATAATGTGTACGCCCACTACGGCATCCGCAATGAACGCTACAAACTCATCTACTGGTACGATCAGGATTTGGGTCAGCCCGGTGCCTGTCCCGGGGAGGGAAAAGCCGAGTGGGAACTGTTCGATCTGGATAAAGATCCCCTCGAACTCTTCAACCTCGCAAACGATCCTGAATATGCGGAAGTGAAAAAGCAAATGAAGGTGAAACTAGACGCCCACATGCTCAAAATCGGGGATGTTCCCGTCCATCAAATCGGTTAGGAACACAACAACGGATCGGGGACTTTCCTGTCCCCGCAACTTCTCTCCCCTCTCCCTCACCCGGGTTTTCGGGAGAGAGTGGATCTGCTCTGCGTTTCAACGCCGGCGGCGGGTCGCTGCAAAAAACGTAAGACCGGAGACCAAAAGCAGCACCAAAGAAACGGGCTCTGGAATTGCGGTGACTTCGTAACTACCGCCACCGTCAATCAGAGTATATCCGGCACCGTATCCGTCGAAGGTCACTTCACTCTGGGAAAAGACTGAACTGAATTCAGAGGAGTTTCCGGAAAAGATCAGCTGGTCTCCACCACCGCCGCTGAGACTGCCGCCCCAATTGGCAATGGTGAGTGTGGATCCGTCAATAAGCTGGACGGGTGCCGAGTTGATGGTCATTATGACCGTATCCGTGTCTCCAAAGTCGAGGGTGGCAGTGGATCCGTCTGCACCACTCAGGGTCAGTCCGGCCAGCTCCTGACTTGTGGTCCCGGTGGAGGCGGTGGTGGTGAGGGTTTGCGCCCCTCCGCCCGTCCGGGAATTCGTATAGATCCGGGCGCCGACAATTCCGGTAATAAATTCGTTTCCGTGACTGCTGAGGTTAATAGACTGTCCCACAACCAGTTGGTCGGCAATCGCTTGGCTGGATACTGTAATGTAATTTCCATACTGCTGGGTGACGACCGAGTCGGTAACCGAGGCACCATTGGCACGGCCTTTGATGGCGAAAGTGGTTCCTCCCGCCATGGTCAGAGTGGAATCGGGAGAGAAATAATTACTCGGATCGCTGGTTTCCGTTTTCCCCAACTGGGTGTAGTCCACTTCAATTTTGCCACCGTTTATGGTGGTGTCTCCGGTGTAAGTGGCGTTACCGGCAAAGGTCTGAGTCCCGCTTCCGGTTTTCACAATATTGAGTTTTCCTCCTCCAACACCGTCCGCGAGTCTGCCCATAAAGTTTGCAGTAGTGTCATTCGCGCCTATGGTGAGTGTTGAATCCGTGGCACCACCGTTCTGAACCTGCTGATTCTGGTCTTTATTGCGCATGTTGTCCACATAATCAGCCTGCAGCCCGTTAATGGTTTCATTAAAGCCGTTCAGTTGGAACAGAGATGTGTGGGTGCCTTCGCCATTCGCATAGAGACTCAGATTTCCTTTTCCGGCTCCGTCCGGAATCACTTCACTGGCCCCCAGTTGAAGACGGCGGGTGTAGGAGACGGTTCCTCCTGTCCGGACCTCGATGTCACCGGACCAGTCATTAGCGGTGTTGGTTAAAATCGTGGTACCCTGCTGCCGGGTCCCTCCGGTGATGGTGATTTTACCGGTGCCACTGATTTGCCCGTTGTAAGTGGAGATGATCAGACCGTTGGTCAGCGTACCGGTGTACAGGGTCAGTGGGTCGGAAATCTGAATATCATTGTTAATGATATAGGAGGGTTCGATGGCGGTACCAGTTACAATCCGTAGCTGTGGATTGGTACTCCCATCCGCCACAAAATTCAGTTCCTGACCGCTGAGCGTCACCACCGGTGTGACCCCGGTGGCCGGACCGTCATAGTTGAAATTGATCAGGTTAAGGATAAAAGGGTCCGCCACATCATTGTTGCTGGTGAGGGTCGCGCCGTCGCCCAAAGTGCCTGTAAAGGTGAGGGTGGTATCAGATGCGCTGACAGGAGTGAAATCCCAGTCGGTGCCACTGGACCAGTCATTGCTCCCCGTAAGCCCGGAATAGGTATATTCAGCCGCCTGCATAGAAAGCATGGGGAATATTATTAAAACCGTGAAAACAGTAATAAAATTAAGTTTCATAAGAGTCCTGATTAAGGTGATTCTGTTTACATAGATGAGTAAACATTTATTATATAATTATGATTCCATAGCTTCGAAAGAGAGTCAAGGGGTTTTCCGGGGCAAAACGAATGAACAATCATTTGATAATTGGAGATACTTCTCAATTATCCCAGGTTCTTACCGGGGATTTCATCTTGCCAGCAAACCATTCTAAGCTCGTAAGGATGCACCCTATCTAAAGATCCGCTCCCTCAAAGACGGCCGAACCAAAATCTCACCGTTTGTGATTTGAGTTCAATCAGGAATGGGATAGCGCTTTCTCATGCAAAGTTCTGCCTCTCTCAAACGAACGCTCGGCCTGCCCGGTGCACTATTGATGGGCCTCGGATCCATGGTGGGCACCGGTGTCTTTATCAGTATCGGCTTGGCTTCCGGGGTTGCGGGAGCGGCCGTGCTGCCGGCTATCGCATTGGCCGCAGGGGTTGCGCTCTGCAATGGCATGTCCAGCGCCCAACTGGCCGCGGCCCATCCGGTCAGCGGCGGCAGCTACGAATACGGATACAAATATCTGCTTCCGGAACTCGGATTCTCAGCCGGCTGGATGTTTTTGTTGGCGAAATCCGCTTCCGCCGCCACCGCCGCCCTGGGGTTCAGCGGTTACCTGCTCCATCAATTGGATCTGGCAGACCGGGTGCCTCTACTGATTCCAGCCCTCATCCTGATTGCCGGTATGACCCTGCTGGTTCAAAGCGGTCTCCGGCGCAGTAACCGCATGAATACCCTGGTGGTTTCCCTGACTTTGTTTTCCCTGCTGCTCTTTGTCTTTACCCTCCTCCCCCAATATGTGGTTCCCGAAAACCTTCATTTTGATTTGGCAGATCTGTGCACACCCGGATTTTTAAAAGGCTGTGCCCTGATGTTTGTGGCCTATACCGGCTACGGACGTATCGCCACCATGGGCGAAGAAATCCGCGAACCCCGTAAAAATATTCCCCGGGCCATATTCGCTGTGATGATGATCACCTCCCTGCTTTATCTTTTGGTAGCTCTGAGTGCCATTGGCGCTGTGAGCGCGGATGAACTCGGTAAGATGACCCGTAGCGGCGCCGCCCCTTTGGAAATGATTTTGACCACCCTGGGCAAACCCAAAACCGCATCCTTGGTAACTCTGGGGGCGTTGACCGCCATGTTCGGGGTCCTGCTCAATCTGATCCTGGGCCTTTCCCGGGTCCTGTTCGCCATGGGCCGCCGTGGAGACATGCCGAAAATCTTTGCTGAAGTAAAAAACCACAGCCCAAAGGCAGCGGTATTGGGCGTGGGGGTGCTGATTGCGCTTATCGCACTCCCCGGGAAAGTTCAGATCGTCTGGGCTTTCAGTGCGTTTACGGTTCTGGTTTATTACGTCATTACCAATCTCGCAGCCCTGCGCCTCCCGGCCGAAGACCGTCTCTATCCCCGCATCTTCTCATGGATCGGGTTGCTTTCCTGTCTGTTTCTCGCCTTTCAAGTCGGAATGTATTACTGGCTGGCGGGTGCCAGTATACTCATGATCGGGCTCCTTTGGCAGAAAGCCCGCAGAAAATATAGCAAGGAAGCCTGAAGCCCCCCTCTTCACCCCCCTGAAAGGCGGAACGCCGAAGCATAAAAAATAGGGTTTTATTCTTCGACGGTTTTTACACAGGCCGCAGCCACATCTTTGGCGATCGCTTTGCCGGCGACTTTCAACGCATCTTTGGCGGCAATACCAAAGGCCTGATTTCCTTCGGTGGCATCGCTTTCGAAAATATCCAATATTTTACCGTCACTTACCCGCACCAGTCTCGCCGTAACATCCGCCCGCGCCCGCACGGCTTTGACCCCGTAGGCTTGACCACTTCCCGCTTTTACAGCAGTTGCCTGTCCATAAATCAAGTAATCCGCTTCAGCCGCCCGCGCCACAGTCAAGGCCCCCTCTTTAACCGTCAAAGTCTGCCAGCTCAATCCCCCTTCCACGCTGGGCTCTAAGCCGGCGACA
>CAKZLZ010000023.1 GCA_937127435.1 uncultured Verrucomicrobiota bacterium
TTTCGGCGGCTGTGCCGTGATTATTGATCGACATGACACAAAAATCTAAAAATAATAAAACTTAAGTATTGATTCAGCTAATCCATAGGATGACGAAGGGGGCATGATAGTTATGTACCCCCCAAGAGATAGAGGTGGAGGTAATCTATAATGATCAATCAACCTATCAAAACACCAGAATACCGCAACTGGCTGATTGATATCAAACAGCGAATCCGTCAGGCCCAGATAAAAGCGGCGGTCCAGGTAAATTCGACGCTGCTCACCTTTTACTGGGAGTTGGGCGCGGACATTGTGGAACGTCAGAAATCAGCCAAATGGGGCAGCGGATTTCTGAAACAACTGAGGGCCGACTTAATGGTGGAATTCCCAGATATAAAGGGGTTTTCCTTTAATAATCTTCAATACATCAAACGATGGTATCTTTTTTATGCTGACGGCACTTTTAATACGGTCACAGGCGGTGGCCGAATAGCGCAGCAGGATGTTTCTGAATTAACAGAGAGATTAAAATTGAAGAATGTGGCACAAGCTGTGCCACAATTAGATAAGGTTTCAATTGAGAAACAGGTTGTAGAGCGACTGGTTCAGGCTCCCTGGGGGCCATAACCGGGTCATCATTTCAAAATGCAAGGATGTGACTGAAGCGCTCTACTACGTTAATAACACGATTGAGAATAACTGGAGCCGGAATGTCCTGACCCACCAGATTGAAAGCGGCTTGTATCATCGCGAGGGAAAGGCGATTACCAATTTTACAGACACGCTTCCGGCCCCGCAGTCGGATTTGGCGCAGCAACTGATCAAAGATCCCTATACCTTTGATTTTTTGACGCTGACCCACGATTATAATGAGCGAGAGCTGGAAAAGGCATTGATCGACCATATCACCAAATTTTTACTTGAACTGGGAACAGGTTTTGCCTTTGTTGGACGTCAGAAGGTCTTGCAGGTTGGCGAGCGGGACTTTTTTCTCGATTTGTTATTTTATCACACAAAATTGCACTGCTATGTGGTGATTGAACTGAAAACAGGAGAGTTTGAACCGGAGTACGCGGGCAAGCTCAATTTCTATCTGAAAGCCGTGGATGAACAGTTGCGCGGGGATCGGGATGAGCCGACCATAGGTATTCTGCTGTGCAAATCCCGAGACCGGGTGGTGGTGGAATATGCCCTGAGCGATATCGGCAAACCCATGGGGGTCTCTGAATATCAACTGACCCGCGCCCTGCCGGACAATCTGAAACCGAGTCTGCCGTCCATTGAAGAACTGGAGGCACAATTGGGTGAACCGGAAAGTTGAAAAATGAGTAAAATATACACGGAAGAACAGTTTGAATTGATTGTGCCCACAATTTAGTGATTAGGGACTTCACAAGAATAAAACTACCCATTCTCTCAGTGGAACAGGATAAGCCCAATTGTCTCCATTTGAATATGGAAAGTGAACCGTAAGGTGAGCCAATAGATAAGTGGGTAGAGGAGGTCGGAAAAAGCGAATGCTGTTCTGTAATGGAACAGATACAGGGTTATCCCTGGCACGAAAGCGAGAATCCTTATAAAATCAAACCACTGTGAGGTGATTTCATGCACTGGGATGTGAAAATCGTGAAGCCCAAACCTGCCTATAAAATATATGTCGAGACGGAGGATGGGCGAAAAGGTGTTTTTGACATGAGCCCCTATCTGGAGAGAGGAATGTTCAGAGAACTTAAAAATATAAATTATTTTAATCAGGTTGGAATTCTGTTCGGTGCTGTGACTTGGCCCAATGAACAGGATATATCGCCGGAAACGTTGACAGAGGAAATGCAAGTGGTTCAGTCTGAACCGGCATAATAATACCAAACATCCAAAGCATGGAATGGGGCAACAAAACGGGCATAACAATGCTCTTGCAGCGGATCGCAAAAAGCCACGCCCGCTGAAGAGCCCGTTATGGCGGGCAAAGCGAAGCAACGCTTCAGCGGCAGTTAAGGTGAATTCTCCACCCCACTTCCCCGGGCCGCTGAACAAACCACTGCACTGGACAAGCCAGTGAGTTAAAAGGTGAGAGAATTACATCCCACGATCGAGAACACGTTCAAAGACTATTATGTACTGGAGTTTCTGGGCCTACCGCCGGACCATAGCGAAGCCAGTCTGCAAAAAGCCTTGATCAGACACATGAAGCAGTTTATCCTGGAACTGGGCGGGGATTTCATCTTTATGGGTGAAGAATTTCGCTTGCAGGTGGGGAATCAGGATTTCTTCATTGACCTGCTTTTCTACCACCGGGGACTTTCGGCGCTTGTAGCCTTTGAATTAAAAATCGGCAAATTCTCCCCGGAGCATCTGGGGGAACTGAGCTTTTACCTGGAAGCCCTCGACCGGGATGTCAAAAAAATGCACGAAAATCCGAGCATCGGCGTACTGCTCTGCGAGACAAGGATAAAGAAGTGGTTGAGTATGCCCTTTCACGCAACCTTTCGCCCACACTGGTTGCAGAGTACCATCTTCAGCTCCCGGACAAGAAACTCCTTCAGTCCAAACTGCATGAACTTTATGCTGAGATGGGAGAGGATGATGAAAAATAAAAATGTCCCCCAAATGAGGTCCCCTGAATTTCGGGGATGGGGGGGAGTGGAGCGGGGTTGGACCAAGCAAAAATCCTGACCTTTAAAGTTTTAGCTCAAAAAGCACCCTTTTTTTAAAGCTTAAACCGATATTTTTGGGGATAAAATGGCGTTTTAAGAAAGCTTTACAGAATGCTAAAGGCAAAGTCCTTAATTCCAACCAGAAAATGCACCGGATAAACCGTTGCTGACTACTTCGAGCTCCTGTCACCGTGAACCTCACAATCAAACTGCGTTTGCTTGTGAGGCCCACGGTGCCGGTCAGCACCGCGTTAAATTATTCAATGAAATATCCA
>CAKZLZ010000024.1 GCA_937127435.1 uncultured Verrucomicrobiota bacterium
CGGAGCGAGGACACTCCTGCCTTAGCGGACATGCGCTTCGGATTCGCTTGGACACGAGTGTCCGCGCTCCGAGTCAATCAGAGCATTCCATGTTTTCACGGCGTAAAAAATGGGTTGGTGTTGATCGATATTTAATCCGAATTGATTGAGCGAGCGCTTCATCTGTGTCTTCCAGTCTTTCACATGTTTTCGGTTGTGACGGTCTACTTCTTTCAAAAGTTTTTTCGAAGTCCGGAAGCCCTCTTTGCTTAAAGAAACAGCGTGTTTTAATTCACGTAATTTGGCATCCAACATTTCTTTGGCTTCGCGGTACCCCTCTTTATGATTTTCGAGCACGAACATCGGGCGTTCATCTAATACGCTCCCATCCCAATCCAAAAACTTCAGCACCCCTAAATCCCCAAAGTTGAATTTGATCTTCGGGATATCCGGAGGGACCAGAGGAATCGGATCGGTCGCATTTTCAATCCGGAAAACCGGCCGCCCTTCACATCCCCGGATAAAAGTGGGGTCCCCCACCCTGGGGGCTCCGTACAGATACAAACCGGTAGCGGTGGGTATTCTGGCGAAGCAAAGTGCCGCCAAAGCACCACCCAAACTGTGTCCCGTGATCCAAATGGGCCTGTCAGGCGCTTCTTCTATCAGGCCCTTTATCTTATGTTCCAAGCCCTCATTCCCGGCCCAAATTTCATCCAGTCCATCCAAAAATCCCCCGTGTACTTTACCACCCAATTCAAAAGGGACCGGCAGGGCATTCAAATCTGTTTTCATTTCATGCAAGGCGGAGCGGCTTTTCAACTCCGTCCCCCTGAATGCAATCACGCAGACTTCATCATTCCAACTGATCATGCATTCGGTGCCTTTTCCTGAAAGAAAACAGAAGCGGTCAAACCCCGCCAGTTTCACTGCCAAACGTACAAAGCCGGGGTGGCAATAGGCCAGAAAAGCAAATTCAGCGAACCACCAGGCGTTCACGGCAGAATAATTTAATTCAGCAGGTTGTAACGGGAATTTTCCGCCTCCTTCAAAGTAGACATGATCCATATCCGGCGGGATCACATCTTGCTTTTTGGGATTGGGAATATCTTTTTTCATTTCGATCAAAACCTCTAAACCCATAAACTCATAATCCTATAAAATGTCAACCGGTGTTGGATGGGCATTCTTTTGGTAGAAGTCGCCTAAATTACGCTCACGCCTTGCAATTTTATGCCTCGAAGTTATTCATAGATCTTCAAAACCCCCAATTTGGTGAAATTATGAGTCAGGACGTTTGGAAAGAATTCGAAGACAATCAGATTACCCACTCTGCAGCCCATTATCTAATGGCAATCAAGCAGTTGTTGGAAGATCACGGTTATGCACGGGTAACCGACATTGCGAAATCACTCAATATCACCCGGGGCAGCTGCTCCATCTCATTAAAACCCCTTAAAAAGAGAGGGTTGGTGGTGGAAGACGAAAACCGTTTTCTTAAACTCAGTGATGAAGGTCAACGCCTTGCCGAATTGGTTGAACTCAACGACAAACTCCTGGAGTTGCTTTTTGGGGAGGTTCTGGGAGTGGATCAGGATCAGGCGGAAATCGATGCCTGTAAAATCGAGCATTTGTTGAGTATTGAAGTGAGTACCCGCTTGAGTGCCTTTGTAAAAGTTTGGCAAAGTGACGCCCCGGAAATTGACGCATTCAAAAAACTACTGAAGAAATCACGCCACCAATGTGCAGGAGATTCGACACAGTGTGACATCTGTCAGGGCCTCTGTATTCAACCCCAATCCGCGAAACCTGAGAAAAGGTTGGAAATATGAGTCAGAACCCCCTGTTTGCACTTAAAGACCAACACGCACCGTTACCCCTGGAAACGGTCCGGACTGAAGATTTCATCCCTGCAATTGATGCGGCATTAGAAAACGCCCGGGAGAATATCCACACGCTCACGACCCAAACGGCGGCCCCTACTTTCGAGAACACTATACTGGCACTGGAAGCTTCAGATGAATGGTTGGATCGCGTTTCCTCTGTGTTCTTTCATTTGCTACACGTTGATGCCGAAGATGACTTGCAGGCCCTGGCGAGAGAAATTCCTCCAAAGCTAAGTGCGTTCAGGAATGATGTGGTGATGAACCGGGAATTGTTTCAACGTGTGGATACCTTAGACCGTCAAAAAGAGGAACTCCAACTTGATAAAGAGCAATCCATGGTTTTGGACAATCATGTGCAATCATTCCGTCGCAACGGGGCATCTCTTTCCGAAGCGGATCAGCAAAAACTTCGTGAGATCGATCAGGAACTCAGCACCTGTTCTCCCACTTTTGCAGAACACGTGCTGAAAGCCACCCAAGCCTTTTCCCTTTGGACGGCCGACGAAGCCTTGGTGCAGACCCTTCCTGAATCCGCCCGGGCCAATGCCAAAGCTCTGGCAAAAAAAGAAAACCGTGAATCCGAATGGAAATTCACTTTGGACGCACCCAGTTTTGTGGCTTTCATGACCTACGCACCGGATGCGGACCTGCGCAAACAAATGTGGGCCGCCTATGGCAGTCGCTGTGTGGAAGGAGAATTTTCAAATCAGGAACTCATCCAAAAGATTTTAGATCTCCGCTACCGCCGGGCTCAATTGCTGGGGTATCGGGATCATGTACACTACACTCTGGAACGGCGGATGGCCGGTCACCGTGAAACCCTGCAAAAGTTTTATGATGAAATGCTGCCGGTGGTCATGCCCGCGGCCCACCGGGATCTGGAGGCGGTCCGGGCCTGCAAAGAAGCCGACACGGGAGAGAAAGTACTCCATCCCTGGGATTACAGCTTCTACGCCGAAAAGTGTAAACAACAAACCTTCGAACTCAATCAGGAGGAACTGAGACCCTGGTTCGAATTTGAGTCCACATTACAAGCGGTGTTTTCTTTGGTTAAAAAACTCTTCGGAGTTGAATTTGTTCCCACAAGCTTACCCGTGAACAACCCGGAAGTCCGCTGTTTCGATGTCCGGGAAGTTTCCAATCAGAAAGAAGTGGGACAGTTATTGATCGATCCTTTCCCCCGGTCCACCAAAAAACCGGGTGCATGGATGGTGGCGTTACTGGGTCAGGGACGCTGGCAAAACGAAGTCAAACGGCCCACCGTGGGTATTGTGTGCAACTTCACCCCGCCGGTAGATGGAAACCCCTCTCTCTTAACCATGGGTGAGGCCCGTACCCTCTTCCACGAATTTGGACACGCCATCCACGAACTGTTATCCGATTGTCATTGTCGATCCGTGGCCGGCACCAATGTCTATTGGGATTTTGTGGAACTGCCCTCACAACTCCTGGAAAATTGGTTACAGGAACCGGAATTTCTCCGCGAATACGCCTTACACTTTGAAACCAAAGAACCCTTGCCGGAAAAATATATTGAGAAAATCCGGGCGTCTCAAACCTTCCAAAAGGGATATGCCGCGGCACGTCAACTCACATTCGGCCTGCTGGATTTGGCTTGGTATACCCGCCCTCCTCAGGAAATCGGAGACGATCTGATTTCTTTTGAGAGAGAAGCCACCCGGGAAACCTCACTCTTTCCTTCACATGAAGGCATTGCGATGTCGCCCAGTTTTCAGCACATTTTTTCCGGGGGATATGCCTCCGGATATTACAGTTACAAATGGGCGGAAATTCTGGAAGCAGATATTTTTGAACGTTTTCAGGAAAAAGGCTTGTTTGATCCCGAAACCGCATCCTCACTTCGCGAAAACATTCTCAGCAAAGGAGGGAGCCAGCATCCCATGGAATTGTTTAAAGCATTTTACGGTCGCGAACCCAATCCCTCGGCACTCCTACGCAGGGATGGGCTCCTAGAATAAATACGAATACGAACGTTGAACATTCAACGCTCAACATTGAACGTAGAAATTATATGATTTATATATGCCAGTTCAAAGTTGGATGTTGAATGTTCGATGTTCAACTCTGACATCTCAAATCTGACATTTGAAATCCGATATCTGACAGCACAACATGAAGACCCTCACACTCCTCGCCACACTTTTCAGCCAGTACTTGACCCAAACTGCACCGCTTCCTGACGAAGAAACCGGCGCCGCTTCGGTGAAACCCATCGCCGCAGAAAATTTTGAGCAAGTCCTCGCAAGCATCAAAGACAATGATGCGTTCTGGTCGGCACCTTATGTCATTGCGGATCTGGAGAAACAGGAAGTGACAGTTTGGGGACAACATACGGGTATGGCGGGTGGAGAGCCCCTGGAGTTTTTTGTCATCTCCGAACTGAGCGGGCACGATTATGAATCACTGATGATCAGCTTCGCAAAACCCAGTGATATACATCAGGCACTGGAAAAAATCGGTGCCGAAGCGGGAGCACCGGTTTCACCCGATGACCACCGCTTCTGGCCAAGGGGAAGCAGGATTGTCGCAGAAATAGAATGGCAACCCACCGGCGCGAAAACCCCTCAGCGGACCCCGATTGAAAAAACCTCGGTCACTGATGGAAAAGAAATGCCGTTGACCCCATGGATCTTTACAGGATCGCCGATGCTCGAAAACTTCGAAAAGGAAGGCACCCTTGTTTATGGTGCCGATTTATATTCCCCCAACAGTATCGCCTCCACGTTTAATTTACAAAGCACCGTTTTTGATCTGCCCTATCAGGGAACAAAAACCCAGACCTACGGAACATACATTCGCAGCAATCAACCCATGGCGCCGACCGCACAGCCCATGCTCCTGCACCTGCGTGTGGCCACAGCAGAAGAGGTGGACAAGGAACTGGATATCCAAGTTCAATTTACCGGCGGGCAAGGCGACATAAGCGTAAAAGGTTTGGAAAAGAATGATTTCCCGGGACTTGCGGAACTGGGCGCCGAATTATATTCCAGAAGCGGCGAAATTCATTACCTGCATCCGGACTTCAGCCCGGAAATTCCCTTGGCACAAGCCACCCGCCTGGCACGGGAACTTCAGCTCATGGAAGGGCATGTCAAAAGTATCCGCATTGAACCGCCGCTTGAAGGGCAATTGTTTTACAAAGCTTTTGTCCCCGACCCGAGATACCGGACCCGGGATAACCGCCCTACCCAACCCATCGAATTACATTTGAGGAAATCCGGCGGCGAAACCTGGAAGGCTACTTTGCTGGAACTTGAAGAAATCTGGGGGGATGAACGTGTCGCTTCCATTTCGGAAACCCGAATTGATTTGGAATCTCCGGCAGATCTGGTCGACTACCTGAAAGATCCTGAAAAACAAAAACCTGTGATATTTATTTATACCACCGGAGATCTTCAACACGGTGAACTCATGAACTGGTTAAGCCCTGTACTCGACCAATTCCCCATTGTCTTTGTCTATTTGGATGAGAAATAAACGATGCGGATATGGCAGCTCTTTCTAATTGCAGCGCTGCTTTGGGTGCCAACCGCGGTCTTCAGCCCTCCAACCCGTCAACAGGAATTACGGGTCCTCATTAGTGCCCGGAATATGTTGGAGAGTGGGAATTTTCACCGGCCGGAATTTCAAAACCAGCCCCGTTTCAGAAAACCGCCCATGGCCTATTGGATGGCGGCCGGAGGGATGGCCCTCACGGGCAACCGAAATGCCGCCTGGGCCGGCAGGTTCTTGTTTATCCTGAGTTCAATGTTGGCAATTTTTCTGTTAACCCGCATCTCGGGTCCGTCAGGATTTCATACCGCTCTGATTGCCCTCTTCAGTTTCGGATTTATTCGTTATGCGCCCCTTGCGGAAACGGATATGATTCAAATCACCGGAATCCTCCTGTTTTTCTATGCATGGCAACGGCAAGCATCCTGTCTTGCCGGACTCGGCATCAGCTTTGCCTGTCTCTCCAAAGGACCCGCCGGTATTTTAATCCCGATTCTTTGTCTCCTGATTCTTTTACGGTTTTACCGTCCGGACAAAAAATTTATACTGGCAGTCATCCTGATTCCCCTCCTGCTCATTGGAGGATGGATTCTATACCTGATGAATGAATTGTCCGGCTTGGACCAAATGCAAAAAGATCTGAATGCCACCTTCATAAATTCTGACCATAACAATCCCTGGTACTATTATTTCTATACCCTGCCCCTCATGATGATCCCGGGTGGATTGTTGATCTTTTGGAGAGGTAATAAAAAGGAGCAGTCCTCTCCCATCGAAATTCGTACGGCCATGGCCTGGCTCTGTGTCACTTTGGTTTTGCTGATGGTCACGGTAAGCAAACAACGCCATTACGCCCTTTTACTGATGCCGCCTGCCGCATGGCTCATCGGAATGAGAATTCAGTCACACAAAATTCAGGAAAGTTGGGTTTTCATCAGTATGGCGACAATGATAGGATTGGGGATCGCGGGCTATGAAGCGAATACTGAGGATCATTTGCATGCAAAATTTCTGAAAGAGGCCCGCCCGTTCATCCAGGAAGCGCCCACTCTGCACGTTGTCGGAATCAACTCCGCAATTTTTGACTTCCACCTGGGACGGCATGTGGAAAATACCACCGATGCACGCGCCGCCTATCAAAGAGCCGAGCCGGGGGATGCGGTGATTATCATACAACCAGTACGGGCATCCTTACCGGATGCCGAGCCTCTCCTTTCACATTCGGATGGCGTCTGGGAACGAACCCTATATCACAAACAACTTTCCAACAGCAACCTTGACACCCGTACATCAAAACGAGAGTAAAAAAGCATGAAACATTTTATCCTCTCCCTCTGCTTATTATTCCCTCTCTTTGCACAAGAAGATCTTCCCGTTGAGAATCCTGCCGCCCCACCAGCCCTTGCCGAAGAATCGACCGCGGTCGAACCCGCTCCCGCCGAAACGCCACCCGTCTTTACAAATTTGGATGATGAATTGGAGTCACTGAGAGCTCTGAATGATTCCATTACGCTTCGGGAGGAAAAAAGGGATGATCTGTATGCCCAAAGGAATGCCGCCATTGATCCCATCCAGAAGGAAAAACTGGTTCCCGAACTGGAAAAAGTAAATAAGGAAATCGCCGAATTGAATTTCCGTTTACAAAGCATTGCGGTTCGCACAGATGTCTCCATATTTGAAGATGCCCCGAAAAAAGAATTTAATTGGCAAGACGAACTGGGACAACTCCTCGAGCCCTTATTAGCTGAAATTAATGCCGCCACCAAGGATTCCAGAGAACTGGGGAAACTCACTTCACAATTAGAACTCAACCAGGAACGTCTTGCCGCCGCCGAACAGGCGCTCAAAAGCCTGGAGCCTTTACTCGCAGAATCGACCGACCCTGAATTGACCTCCCGGTTAACTCAACTCCAGGAAAAATGGCAGGGCCTCTATGATGATGCACAAAATCAAATCACCTTTGCCGAGCTTCAGCTCAAACAACGCGAAGAAGACAAACAACCCGCAATTGAAGGCGCAAAAGCAGCAGCATCCGGATTTTTAAAAAGCAGCGGCCTCAATCTTGTATTGGGCATTTCGGTGTTTATCATTGTCTTTCTGGTGATGGGATGGATCGCACGGGCATGGAACAAATACCGTCCCAGTCGAAAAAAAGGCCGTTCCTTTTCCAACCGTTTATCAAGTTTACTATGGACCATGCTCACCATGCTTTTAGCCCTGGGCGGTTTAATAGGCACCTTTAATGCCAGGGGGGATATTCTCCTACTCAGTGTGTCTCTTCTCTTTCTTTTGGGTGTAGGCTGGGGCGCAATGAAAACGCTTCCCGGAATGATCGAACTCTTCCGGATGATGCTAAACATGGGAGCCGTCCGCGAGGATGAGCGGCTGGTTTACGAAGGACTTCCCTGGAAAGTGAACTCGATTAGTTTCCGAACCGAATTGATAAATCCCCTGCTCAACGGTGGCGTACTCACCCTTCCCACCCGCATGCTGGTCGGACTGCTTTCACGGCCGCTTGGAACAGATGAAGAATGGTTCCCCAGCAAAAAAGAGGACTGGGTAATTCTTGCAGACGGCACTTACGGGAAAGTGAGCTACCAGACCCCCTCCTCCGTTCAAATCATTCCTCCCGGCGGGAGTCAGCGCGTGTATACCACCCTTCAGTATATGGAACTCTCTCCGACTGTTCTCAGTACCGGATTCCGCAGAGAAGTATTCTTCGGAATTGATTACCGCCACATCGCGGATGCGACCTCCCTGATTCCCGAAACCATGGAAAAACATTTGCAACAAACGCTGGAAAACAGATTAGGTGAAAACCTTCAACACTTACAAGTCCAGTTGGCAGAGGCCTCCGATTCAGCATTAAAGCTGTGTATTATTGTCGACTGCAAAGGGGATGCCGCAGACCAGTGGCCCTATCTCCCGATGTGGATACAAATGTCGCTGGTGGATCTGTGTAATCAGAAAGGTTGGAGCATCCCCTTCCCGCAATTGCATGTACACACCGACAAATAAACCGTATGCGCTCCCGTATTACCCCGTTATGGATTCTCCCCCTGCTGCTTCTCATTGGAATTGCGGCCTGGGTATTCATCTCAGGCCGGGCCCCGGCGGAAAACACATATACAGTCACCCTTTCCCGCTTTGAAAGGTGGCACCCGCTGTCCGGCCAACTGGAGGCAAAAAATGCGGTAAGCTTGCGGTCTGAACTGGATGGTCTGTCCAAAATCACTTGGCTGATTGAGGACGGGACTCCCGTATTCCAGGGAGATACGGTGGCCCGGTTTGATCCTTCGGAACTCGAGGATAAAAAACTAACCCTCGCCCGGGATCTGGAAATGGCTTCTGCGGAACTCCGTTCATTATCCCTTGCGCAACATCCCCTGGAGCTCCAGCGCCTCCAAAGTGATTTAAGAAATCTGGAGGCCCAGTATCAAGAACAAAGCTCTCTGCGCAAAGATACCGAAGAGTTGGTGAAAGAAAACTTACTCAGCGCCGAAGAACTCAATCGACACGACCTTAAGTTACAGGAATTACAATCAGATATTGATGGGTTAAAACAACAGGTAAAACTCACTGAAGAGATTCTTCATCCGGCATTGGAACAAAAAGCGGAAGCCCGGTTAAACGCGGCAAAGTCGGCATTGGCACGCGTGGAAGAAAGACTCAAAAACACCGAAGTGGTCGCCCAGGTTCAGGGGACCGTGTACCTGCCCCGTATCCCCATCGACAGTGAACGCCGCGCCCCGCGGGTGGGTGACGGATTATATCGGAATCAGGTTTTTATGCAATTGGCGGACTTGACCGAACTGGAAGTGCAAAGCCAAATCCCGGAACAGTCCCTTTCCAAAATCGTTCCCGGACTGAATGCCCGCATCCATTTTCCGGCATATCCTGAAAAAGTGTATACCGCGTTGGTGAGCCGGGTGGGCGCGCATCCCGAAGGTGAAACACAACGGTATCCGGTTACACTGGTGCTACAGGAAACGGGGCCCGAACTCCGCCCGGGACTCACGGCTGAAATTGAAGTATTAGAGTACATCAATGAGCAAGCGATTCTGATTCCCCGCGCCTGGATCAGCTATCGGGATGGTGTCGCGACTGTACGCTGTCAATCAAAACGCGGATCCACCGAAATCCGCGAACTGAAACTGGGGGATGGAAACCCGGAGTTCGTCGTCGTAAACGAAGGTCTCGCGGTCGGTGAACTTCTGATCCAGCCATGAAAACTTCCGGTCTGAATTTGCAAGGTGTTCAGCGGTCATTTGACACCCCGGAAGGTCCTCGGCATGTTCTCAAGGGCATAGACCTGGAAATAGGTTCCGGAGACAGAATCATTCTCTTTGGCCCCTCGGGTTGCGGTAAAACGACCCTGCTTCACCTAATGGCATTTTTAGATCAGCCTTCCGGCGGGCAGCTCCACTTTAACGGCGAAGCCACAGATCAATGGACAGAAGCCGAAAGATGCAAAGTACGTGCCCGGGAAATCGGCATGGTTTTTCAACAATTTCATCTGCTCCCCCACCACTCCGTTTTGGACAATCTGAAGTTGCGGTTAAGATATCTCCCCCACCCAAACCCTCTCCCGGACAACGCAGAGGCTTTGCTTGAAGAGGTAGGACTGGGTGGCCGGGAAAACCAACCCGCACGTCTGCTTTCCGGAGGAGAAAAACAACGCCTCTGTATTGCGAGAGCGATGTTGTTACAACCCGCTCTGTTTCTGGCGGATGAACCCACGGGTAACCTGGATGACAAAAATGCGGAAAAGGTCCGGGATCTGTTTATGGATGTTTCCAAACGCGGGGCCGCCATGGTGATTGCCACCCACGACCAGCGCTGGTTCGAATTTGCGACGCGGGTCTATGCTTTTAATCAAGGTCAACTGGAGCTAATCTCCATATGAATCTCTTCCAGGATCTTCGTGGTGGATGGCGGGCGCGTCCCTTGGCATCGATTGCGGGTGCCCTGCTGGCTTTGGGATTAAGTTTATTCATTTCAGCAGGTCTGTGGTTGCTCCATAAAACGGAAGCAGAGGCGGATGCACTTCTGAAATCCTGGCCTGCGGATCAATGTACCCTGTTGATTCGAAATCCCCTTTCATCAGAAAAAATACGAGACCTGGAACAACGCCTGCCCGCAAGTCATTGGTTTTCATACCAAATTGAAGGGTCCACGGCATGGATATCAGGCACACTCCCTCACGATTTTTTTGTGGGACGCGGCGTCTCCCTTCCTCCGGAAGTGATTGACCGGGGTGAACCCGCGGTTTTATTACAGCAGGCGAATTCAAATGAGCTTCAACCCGGAGACATTTTTCTTCAACATGACCAAGCCTATCGAATTTACGGCGTAGGGAGTTTTCCTCTACCCGTAGAGAATATCATTCCCCGGCGGGCCAAAGATCTTCATCCGCCAACACCGGAAGCGTTTAAGATCAATCTCCCCGCCTCCCTCATCAGACCATTGGTCAGCGACCTCCTGATAAAAAAAGAGATTCAGCTGGTGGATCATCAGGACAAACAAAGGCAGGCACGGTCGGGCTTCAGAAAGCTTCGGAGAAATCTTAGCGGAATTGCCCTCGCAAGTGCATTGTTGGTGGCTTTGTTGTTACAGGCCTTGTATCAGGCAGAAATACGGGAAAGGAAATCCGAATTCGCTTTGCGTCGATCCCTGGGAGCCCGACCCGAAGACATCCGCAATCAAATTCTATTGGAGACGTTCATGGGAAGTGCAATTCCCTGCTTGTTCGGCACGCTTATTTTCCTTCCCCTCGTCCCGTTTATGCAACTCGCTATTGCATGGATTTCAATCCTGGGATGGATATTACTCTGCGCGAGTCTCCCTGCCCTTCAAGCCGCAGGCCTGCATCCAGGCGATGCGCTGAAGGGAGAGTAAACCTTGAATGAAGGCATCGATATCGATGCCAACACTTTACTTGCCGCGGACCCCGCTGCGATGTCCGCCCATTTGGCGGCCACGACGGTTTGAAGGTTTGGTTCGGCTCCGATTCTTATTGCCTCCCCGTCCACCACTGCGTCCGCGACCGGGCACTTTGGGTTTGAGGGTGGAGTAACGGGCTTCGTCACTATGAAACTCATGATCCAAATCTACAGGCACCGGATTCCCTAATAATTTTTCAACCTGGGTCAAATATGCACGGTCCTCAGGTGAAACAAAAGAAATGGCATCCCCGTCGGCACCTGCACGGGCCGTACGGCCAATACGATGCACGTAGGTTTCCGCCTCAACCGGCATGTCATAATTCACCACGTGGGAGATGTCATCCACATCCAATCCGCGGGCGGCCACATCCGTCGCGACCAACACCTGGAAACGTCCGCGCTTAAACCCATCCAATGCCTTAATCCGGGCCGCCTGACTTTTATTGCCATGAATCGCAACTGCGCGTATTCCCGCTTCAGTTAAATTCTCAACCACTTTATTGGCGGCATGCTTCATCTGGGTGAACACGATGACCTTTTCAACTTCTTTGCCTTTGATCAGATTGACCAGGCTTCGGTTTTTGTTTCCGGGCTGAATAAACAATACTTTCTGATCAATGCGATCGACGGTGGGTTTATCCGGCGTAATGGAAACGCGAATCGGGTTACGAACCATTGTGGCGGCCAGTTGCTCAATTTGGTGAGACATCGTGGCGGAGAAAAACAGCGTTTGACGTTTACTCGGCACTTCGACGAGTACCTTTTTAATATCACGGATAAATCCCATATCCAGCATGCGGTCCATCTCATCCAACACAAAGATCTCAACTTTGTTCAGACGAATATACCCCTGGTTCATCAAGTCCAACAGACGCCCCGGCGTCGCCACCAAAATATCCAACCCGTTATTCAGCTGCTTCACTTGGTGAAACTGATTCACCCCACCGAAGATTACAGCGTGTTTTAATGAAAGAAAGCGACCGTAGGTTTCAATACTTTCACCAATCTGGGCAGCCAATTCGCGGGTCGGGGCCAGGATCAACACCCGGGGACTGCCCTTGTGTACTTTCACCGGGCTTGCAGACAGACGTTGCAAAATCGGCAACGTGAATGCAGCGGTTTTACCGGTACCGGTCTGAGCCGTACCAATCAAATCTTTACCCTCCGCAATGGGGCCAATCGATTGTTCCTGAATCGGTGTGGGCCGGGTATATCCCGCCTCGGACACGCAACGTTGCAGGTCGGGAGAAAGATAATTAAAGGCACCCTGTAATCCGGATTTTCCATTTTCGGGGTGCGCAGAAGAAGACGGCGAAGATGCCGTTGAAGAAGAAGTCATTTAATTTTTTCCAAGTCCGGGATGATTTATATACCACTCACAACCCGCCGGACACGTGGAAAGCAAAAGGGCCGAATCTTTTCGGCAAAGCGGAAACGGTTTCCGCGAATAGGCGGTGCTTCTAACACGGGCGCCTAGCGATTGGCAATGCAATTCTCAGGATATTCCAAAAGCGGGATTAAAGATTCCGGAAAATTTCGGACACCCGGTTTAACAGCATGGACGAGTTAAAAGGCTTCTCCATAAATGAGTGTCTTTTAAGTTTCCCGCCCATTTGTTCAATCCGGTTTCCGGAATAGCCGCTGCAGAGTAAAATCCTGAGTTCCGGTTTTATCTCGTGAAGGCTCACAGCTAAATCCGCTCCATTTTTACCCGGGAGGATCACATCACTAAACAACAAATCAAAATTTCCGTCAGCTTGCGCAAAGATGCGCTCAGCCTCTTCGGCACTGCCTGTGCTTTTCACAGTATAACCGGCTTCCCTCAATATGGTTTCGGATAATTTCCGCACCGGCTCGGAGTCCTCTACAATCAGAATTTTCTGCCCCGCCCCCCTCGGCGGTGGTTGGCGTGCGTGCCGTTTCACGTCTTCCTTTCGACTGCGATTGTTGGGCTGGACAGGTAAATAAATTTTAAAAGCGGCCCCCTCACCGGGTTGACTGGTCACGTCAATCCAACCCTCATGTTTTCGGATAATCCCATAACTGGCTGCGAGTCCCAGCCCGCTTCCTTTCCCGGTTGGTTTGGTACTGAAAAACGGTTCAAAAATGTGATCAATCACATCATGCGATATACCCGTCCCCGTATCGGAAATCGTCAGACTCACGTATTTTCCCGCTTGCGCATAAGGCAAAAGAGAGGCTTCCTGTTCGGTCAGGGTAATATTTTCCGTGTAAAGATCCAACTTTCCACCCTGGGGCATGGCATCCCTTGCATTCAAGGCCATATTTAAAAGTGCACGTTCCAACTGACCATCATCCGCATTAATAAGCTGAAGTTCGGGTTGGAGGTCTGTACTGACCCGAATATTTTCCCCGATGACACTGTTGAGTAATTTCAGGATTTTCAGGATCACATCATTCAAATTCACGGTGGAAAATCTCACGTGTTGTTTCCGACTGAAAGCCAGTAACTGACGGGTTAAGTCCGCAGCATGTTGCGCAGCTTTTTGAATTCCCTCCACACATTCATGTGATTCAGTATCCGATTCGCCCAAACTGAAAGATAGCAGATCACTGAATCCCATAATCGACTGAAGAATATTGTTAAAGTCATGAGCGACACCACCGGCCAACTGTCCCACCGCTTCCATTTTTTGCGCTTTCTGCATTTGCTCTTCCCGCTCGAGCTCATGGGTAATATCCCGTTTCACCGACACAAAGTTTGTAATCGTACCTTCTGGGGTTATTACCGGAGATATAATCGCATCTTCAGTATACAGGGAACCATCTTTTCGTTTGTTGACTAAACGTCCACTCCAAACTTTACCCGAAGTGATCGTTCGCCATAAATCCTCATAAAATTCTTTCGGATGCTGACCACTTTTTAATACCGACGGGGTCAGTCCTATGGCCTCATCGCAAGCATAACCGGTGCAGCGCTCAAAAGCGGGGTTTGTGTATTCAATCACGCCATCGAGGTTGGTAATCACAATCACTTCCGGGGATTGTTCAATGGCCGTAGACAGGCGGCGTAATTCCTGGGTCCGTCGTTTTTCATCTGCAATAAAACGTGCTTGTTGGACATTTTGATAAGCGGATGTCGAAAGCTGATTGGCCAAAGTAAATAAGGCACCGGCAACATGCTTGAATTGCGCCTTCGACATCACGGGTACGCGTCGGAAAGCTTCCCGATATTCATTTTCATCCGCTCCGATTTCACGGGCATAAGCCATCATGGATTCTTCGGTTTGAGATTCATCTCTCACTTGTCCGATCAGCCAACTGGCAATATGCTTCCCGCCGACGGTGATGCTCGCTCCCGCATCCCAAAGGCCTCCGCTCAAACAGGGTTGGATAACGGGTCCGGAAGGATGAACCCGTCTAATTTCGACATCGGAAATAATACAATTTGCACACCCTTTTGCCGTTTTTCGGACGACGCATTTACAGAAGTCCGTAAAATTACTGGGCTGGGTAATCGGAAGACCATTGGGATGGGTAATAATCGAAGCCACATTTGTAGCCAACGCAAATTTATCCTGTATGCGCTGGATATCCTCAAGATTAAAAAGTTCATCAAAACTTATTTCATGGTCCCCTTCCAACGGGCGGGTCAAGGCAACGATCTGTCTTTCAATCGCCTCCTGCATCTGTTTGCTTTCGGTAATATCCTCAATCATCCCAAGCACACCCATCACATCCCCAGTATGATCGCGCAGCGGTATTTTGTTGGTTTCAGTCCAAAGCTTGGGTTTATCCGGCAGTTGGACTTCTTCGATAACAGAGAACTTCGGGATTTCAGAATTTATAATTTCCTGATCTTCAGCACGATACCTTTCAATACTCGAAACCGGCAGGGGTAAATCACAATCCGTTTTCCCTATAATTTCATCTACCTGATCAAAACCAAAATCATTGGCAAAGGCGATATTACAACCGAGATACTCCGAATCCAAACCCTTCCAGAATACACGAATGGGAATTGTATCAATAATTGAACGAAGCAGTTGCTGTGAAGAAATAAGTTTTTCATTGGCCACATTCCGAGCCGAAATATTATGGGCAAATCCACAAATGACCGTTTCCCCGCTAAACTCCAAATAATTAATTCTCACTTCCACGGGGAATTGACTTCCATCTTTCCGTTGATGCACGACCTCAGTAACCAAGTCTTTTTGCGTTTGAAAATATTTAAGGATTTCAGGCCAGGATTCTGGGGTCAACTCCGGATCCACATCCCAAACATGACTTTGCAAAAGTTCAGCTTCGGTATAGCCCAATTCCCTACAAGACTCCTGGTTCACATAAGTAAGTTGTCCTTCCAAATTCGCCCAATAAACCGCATCATTGATATTATCTACTGCAAATTGTGTAAGCTTTAATTGTTCAGCTGTACGTCTACTTTCGGTAACATCAGAAACGAGGACTGCAAATTCATTCTCTTCCGTGCGGTAAGCACGTACAACATAATACTTTTCGAGTGCTTTCGCAAAATTTTCGTAAACCATCGAATTTCCCGTTTCGACGACCTGAGCAAAAAGATCGATCCAATAGTGTTCTGTTTCAGGAAGCACCTCTTTAACCGTTTTCCCAACCAAGTCTTCCCCCTTGAGTCCGGTTAAATCTTCAAAAGCCGGATTTACACGGAGGAAACGATAGTCAACGGCAACACCTTCATCGTCATAAATCAATTCATGTAACGCAAAACCGCTGGGCATGTTTCGGAAAAGCAGACCGTATTGCTCCGCCCTCTTTTCCGCCAGAACCTTTTGCTGTAAGGCATCTTCCATCATACTCAAGGTCGTTTGCCTGGATTGGTTCAGCGCTTTCTGGCTCCGTTCAATTTTTTCAAGGTGCTCAGCTTCTCTTTTTTCCAAATCCAGGCGCAAGCGTTCAAGTTCGCGAAACTTCTCGTCAATCTTCAGCAAGGCCTTTACTTTGTGATTCAGGACCGCTGGAACATAAGGTTTTTGTATATAATCGACAGCACCGATTTCATAGCCTTCCAGCAGGTCATCCTCGATCTTTTCGGAAGCGGTAAGAAATATAATTGGAATATCCCGGGTTTCCGGATTTTCTTTAAATTTCCGGCCCAGCGTATATCCATCCATGCCGGGCATCACCACATCCAGAATCGCCACTGAAAACCGGTGCATGCGGGAGGCTTCAATGGCCGCTTCCCCACTTTCAACACTGATCACATCAACATCAAGCGGATGGATTATTTTCCGAAGTAACACAAGGTTATCAGAAAGGTCATCTACCAGAAGTATTTTTGGGCGGGATTTTTCGAGAGGGGATTGGGTCATCTGCTTCATATGAATATAGTTTAATAGTCTTATACACCCCCCAAAGAATCAAGGCTTATCTATAGATGCTCCAGTTATAATGCATAGGTCCACGGCATAATTATACCGCAAGCATTAACATTAACAGAAAATAGGAGTGACAGAATTTATTGATTTTCAGCGAAAAGAATGGATGTTCCGGCTCTCTTCAATAGGTAAAGACCCATGTCCGTTTTAATCGAATACATCTCCCAGACCCTTTTTCCCCTGATCCTTTCAATCGGAGCCGTCCTCCTGCTTTTTGGCGGTACGGTTTTAATCCATGAATTGGGCCATTTTCTCACCGCCAAATGGTTTGGATTGCGCATCGATGCCTTTTCCATCGGCATGGGACCTGCGCTGTGGCAAAAGAAAATAAATGGCGTGGTTTATAAAATCTCCCTGCTTCCCATCGGCGGATATGTCGCCCTGCCCCAAATGGACATCACGGGATCCGCTTTTGAAAATGAGGATGCAAAGGATGGAAAACTCGGAGAAATCGCCCCCTGGAAAAGAATCGTCATCGCCGTAGCCGGACCGTTTATGAATGTGGTGGCCGCTTTTGTATTGGCCATTATCGTTTGGCAAGTGGGCAAGCCCCCGGATCCGGGTCCCGGACCTGCCGTGGTCGGGTATGTGATTGAAGACAGCCCTGCTTTCGATGCCGGGTTGCGCGAGGGGGACACCCTGCTTAAAATCAATGATGACAAAATTCACTTTTGGGATGATTTCCGTATCTCGGCCATGTTGAACCGGCAGTTGGACATACAAGTGCTTCGGGACAAAGAACTGATCAACTTCTACCAGGTTCCGACAAAAGTGAACCAATACGGATTCCGTCAAGTACAAGGGATCGGCCCCGTCGAGCCCTCCCTGGTCTATCTGGGTGTTCACAAAGTTTTCCCGGGAACCGCGGCAGATAAAGCCGGGTTAAAAGCTGGAGACAAGCTGCTGGCGATTGACGGAAATGAGGTGGTGGACAGCCAGGATTTTGTCGGAAAAGTTAAAGCATCTGAAGGGGCTCCGCTCATAATCACCGTGCAATCCCAAAAGGAAATTGAGAGCAAAGATTTGTCACTGGCCGCAAATTGGGATGAAGATTTACAACGTTGGATGATTGGCATCGAATTCTCAGGGGAATATGAAAATGTCCATCCTTCCCCGATGAGTCAAATCCGATACTTCTCCGGATCTATTTTCAGAACGCTCAAAGCTTTCACCCGCCCAAAAGAAATGGGATTTGCGGCGAAAGGTGTGGGCGGACCGGTCATGATCCTCAGTGGCATGCACTCCCAAGTGAAATTCCACCCCATGCAAGCCCTGTGGTTTACCGCACTGATCAATATCAACCTGGCCATTATCAATTTGCTTCCTCTGATCATACTCGACGGCGGACATATCATGGTCGCCTTGTTCGAAATCATTACCGGGAAAAAACCTTACCGCCGTCTCATTACTTCTCTCGCAAATATTATGGTGGTTCTGTTACTCACCATGATGGTGGTCCTAAGTTTTAAGGATGTACTGCTTATCCGGAAAATCAACGAAGATGTCGCAGCTCCTGCGGCAACGGAAACGCCGGTTCCCCCATCCGCCGGGTCTCCTGAAGTTCCCGAGTAAGGCATTCGTTTTCGGGAAAAGACTTCAGCCATTCACCATTCAACATTACGTAATGTTTCAACCCCACAACTCCTCCAACTCCAGCTTCTCCCGCATTCCGCTCAATGTCCGGGGAGAACTGTATGTGAGCCCCATGCCCTACGGCCGTTATGACAGCGACCGGGTTTTCCGTTTTTACCAACAGGAAGAACTGCAACGGGTTGTCATCCTGTTGAGTGATCACGAAATCAAGAAACGCTGCCGGAAGGATCTGAAAAAATTATACGCTAAAAATAAAATAGAGATCACCCAATTCCCCATGGTGGATTTTCTCCAGCCGGGACATGGAGACATGGATCAATTGATTCCTGTTTTGGCGAAGAAACTCAGGGATGGCGAACGAATGGTCGTTCATTGTCATGCGGGGGTCGGCCGCAGTTCCGTCGTGGTGGCCTGCTTGGTTGCGGTATTGGAACACACCTCGATTGAAGAGTCGATCGAACGGGTGAAATCATCCATGGAAACCAACATCACCGTGGAGCAAAAACGTTTTATTGCCGGATGGATTGAACGGCTACACGAGTCCGAACCTGACGCCCCCACGGTAATCCGGAGCGCCGAACTGATTACGACCGGCAGCGAATTGTTGCAGGGGCGCACTCTCAATCAACATGGATTTAAATTGGGCGCTTTGCTCACCTCGTTTGGCATTCCCATGATCAGGGAAACTTTATTACCGGATGATCCGGATGCCATTGAAGCCGAGGTCCTGGCCGCAGTCAGCCGGAGTGACTTGGTGATTGTCACCGGAGGGTTGGGCCCCACCGATGATGATCAAACCCGGGAGGCCGTCGCCAAAGGCCTGCATCGCAAGGTCCTCCATCACCAGGAAGCGGATGACCATTTGACCAACTATTTTGTGCAATTGCGCCGTACCCCTACCCAGAAACAACGCCGACAGGCATTGGTCATCGATGGTGCAACCGTACATATGAATCCGGTGGGGATCGCCCCCGGTCAACACATCGGCATCAGCAACAGCCGTCATCTCTGGTTGCTCCCCGGCCCGCCACGTGAATTGGCTGGCCTGCTTGAAACGGCTGTGAGACCCTGGT
>CAKZLZ010000025.1 GCA_937127435.1 uncultured Verrucomicrobiota bacterium
GGGGTGGAAGATACCCCCGGCGTGGCCGCACGGCTGTTCACCAGCGTGGCGGATGCGGATATCAATGTGGACGTGATCGTCCAGAATATCAGCTCGGAAGGTTTTACGGACATTTCCTTTACAGTGCCCAAAGATGACATGGGGAAAGTGCAGGCGCTACTGCAGAAAATCGAAGGGGTGAACTTTAAACAAGATTTGTACGATGACAACATTGCCAAAGTCTCTATGGTGGGTGTGGGCATGCGAAGCCACACCGGCGTGGCTTCCAAAGTGTTCTCAACCCTCGCGGACATGAAAGTGAATATCCAAATGATTTCCACTTCGGAAATCCGGGTATCGGTGGTGATTGAAGCCGGGCTGGCCGACGAGGCAACCCGGGCACTGCACACCGCATTCGGTCTGGATCAGGCATGAGCCTCCCGGTTTGTTTGTATGATACCACCCTGCGTGACGGCGCACAGGGCAAAGGGATCTCGTTTTCTCCCGCCGGTAAACTGCAGGTTGCAAAACTGCTGGATTCCTTTGGCATTGATCTGATTGAAGGCGGGTACGCAGCCAGCAATCCCAAGGACGTGGCGTTTTTTGAAGACGTCAAATCACTGGAGCTTAAACACGCCCGCATTGCGGCCTTCGGAAGTACCCGCCGGGCAAATGTCCGGCCTTCGGAAGACCAAGGCTGCAAAGCGCTGATCCAGGCAGACACGCCCGTGTGCACCATTTTCGGAAAATCCTGGACCTTGCATGTGGAAGAAGTGTTGCGCACCACCCGGGAAGAAAATCTCGCGATGATCGGTGATACCGTGGACTGGTTATGTCAACAGGGCCGGGAAGTGGTGTACGATGCGGAGCATTTCTTTGACGGATACCGCGCGGATCCGGATTATGCGCTGGCCACTTTGGCGGCGGCCCGGGATGCCGGCGCTTCGGTGTTGGTGCTTTGTGATACCAACGGCGGGGTGTTGCCCCATGAAATTTTCCGCTTCACCCAGGAAGTGAAAGCGGCTCTGGGATGTCCTTTGGGAATTCATGCCCACAATGACAGTGGCTGCGGCGTGGCCAACAGTTTGGAATCGATCCGTGCCGGTGCGGATCATGTGCAGGGCACCATCAACGGCTATGGCGAACGCTGTGGCAATGCGGATTTGGTGCCGGTCATCGCAAACCTCGCGTTTAAAATGGACCGTGAATTCTCTTCTGATTTACAGTTGGAAAAATTGACGGAGCTGTCGCGCCGCATTGACGAGATTGCCAATCAGCGTCCCAATCCCAAGCTCCCCTACATCGGCGAACACGCCTTTGCCCACAAAGCGGGAATGCACGTGGACGGGGTCCGCAAGAATGCCAGTAGTTTCGAACATGTGCCTCCGGATGCGGTGGGGAACGGTCGGCATATTTTAATTTCCGAGCTTTCCGGCAGCAGCAATGTGCTGATGAAAATTTTGGATATGGGGGTACAGGTAGACAAGAGCTCTCCCGAAGTGCGTGAAGTGCTCAACGAACTCGAGCGTCTGGAAAAAGACGGATACGAATTTGAAGGTGCGGATGCCTCTTTCTATATGCTGGTACAAAAGATTTTGAAAAATCACCGCTCGTTTTTTGACGTGGTCGGATACCGGATCATCAACGAATTCCGCGAAGGCGAAAAAGATCATCTGGCGGAAGCTTCAGTGAAAATTCTGGTGGATGGCGAAACGGAATACACCGTGGCCGAAGGGGATGGACCGGTGGCCGCATTGGATTTGGCCTTGCGTAAAGCCCTGGCCCGATTCTTCCCGGTGATCGCGGAAGTGAAACTCACAGATTTCCGGGTTCGAATTCTCGATCCCGAACACTCCACCCTGGCCAAAACCCGGGTGCTGATCGAATCCACCGACGGCAAACGAACCTGGAATACCACCGGGGTTTCCGAAAACCTGATCGATGCTTCATGGGAAGCGCTGGTAGAGTCGGTTGAATACAAATTATTTTTAGAGGAATCCACCGGAAGTTAATTTCCGGGATTAAATGTTATGGAAAAGAAGTACGACCCCACCCCCGTTGAAAAGAAATGGTATGCCCGCTGGGAAGAAGCCGGATGTTTTACCGCCGACCCCCATGCGGAAGGTGAACCTTACAGCATTGTGATTCCGCCACCGAATGTGACCGGACGTCTGCATATCGGCCATGCCCTGAATAATTCCATTCAGGATATTTTAATCCGTTGGAAACGCATGAGCGGATACAATGCGGTGTGGATCCCGGGAACGGATCACGCCGGAATCGCCACCCAGTCTGTGGTGGAGCGCAAACTGCGTGAAGAGGGGCAGACCCGCCGTGAAATGGGGCGTGAAGCTTTTGTGGAACGGGTATGGGACTGGAAAGAACAGTACGGCAGCACGATTATTGAACAGTTGCGGAGCATGGGCTGCTCCTGTGATTGGACCCGCGAACGCTTCACCATGGATGAAGGCCTGAGTGATGCAGTGAAAGAAGTGTTTATTCAGCTCTATGAGCAGGATTTAATTTATCAGGGCAACTACATCATCAACTGCAGTCCGGCACTGCAGACCGCGCTTTCCGACGATGAAGTGGAGTACGAAGAAATTAAAGGGAACCTGTATCACATCCGTTACCCCATCGAAGGCGGGGGAAAAGATGATTACATCGTGGTGGCAACCACGCGTCCGGAAACCCTGATGGGGGATGTGGCGGTGGCAGTCAACCCCCGTGACAAGCGTTATGAAAATTTGAAAGGGAAGAATCTGATTCTGCCGGTGATCGGCCGCGCGATTCCGTTGATCGAAGACGATTACGTGGATCCTGAATTCGGTACCGGACTGGTGAAAATCACCCCGGCCCATGATCCCAACGATTTTGACATGGGCAACCGTCATGAGTTGAGCCCGATTAATGTCATGAATCCCGACGGCACCATGAACGAAGAAGCCGGCCCGTACGCGGGCATGGATCGTTTTGACTGTCGGAAAAAACTGCTCGAAGATCTGGAAGCCCAGGGCTTAATGGAGAAAATCGAGGAGCATGTCCATCAGGTCGGACATTGTTACCGCAGTAAATGTGTGATCGAACCGCGTCTGTCTTTGCAGTGGTTTGTGAAAATGGCTCCCTTGGCCAAACGCGCGAAAGAAGCGGTGGAAGAGGGTGAAGTAAAGTTTGTGCCTGAACGCTGGAACAAAGTGTACATGAACTGGATGGATAACATCCGCGATTGGTGCATTTCCCGTCAGTTGTGGTGGGGACACCGGATTCCGATTTATTACTGTGACAGCACCGGTGAAGTTTGGGCTTCCCGTGAAACTCCGACCGTGTCTCCGAAAGGCGGAACGGATATTCGTCAGGATGAAGATGTGATGGACACCTGGTTCTCTTCCTGGCTCTGGCCTTTCTCCGTTCACGGATGGCCGGATGAAACCGAAGCGTTGAAAACCTGGTATCCCAGTTCCACGCTGGTGACTGCTCCGGATATTATTTTCTTCTGGGTGGCGCGTATGGTGATGGCCGGAACCACCTTTATGAAGCAGGTGCCTTTCGACACCGTGTATTTGCACGGCGTGGTCCGGGACAAAGAAGGGAACAAGCAGAGCAAGAGCCTGGGCAATTCCATTGATCCTTTGGAAGTGATTAAGGACTTCTCCGCGGATGCCCTGCGTTTCAGTCTGATTACTTTGAATGCCACTGGACAGGATGTAAAAATCGGTGAAAACGATTTTGAGATGGGTCGGAATTATTCCACCAAGATTTGGAATGCCGCCCGTTTCATGCAAATGCAAAGTGAAGGTGACACAGATATTCCTATCTGTGATCTGGATTCTTTGAATCCAGCCTTACTGAGCAGTGATGACCGTCATCTGTTGACCCGACTGCATCAGACCATCCGCAAAGTAAATGCCCATCTGGATTCATACCGCTTCAATGATTATTCGCATGAAGTGTACAGTTTCATTCGCACCGATTATTGCGACTGGTACTTGGAGTACGCCAAAGAGCCGCTGAACTCCGGTGATGAAGCACGCAAGGCGCACACTTTGACGGTGATGCATCACGCCTTTAAAACCGCGATTACCTTGCTGCATCCGCTGATGCCTTTCCTCACGGAAGAATTATGGGAAGCCATGGGCTATCGCGGGGAAGGGGACTTCCTGATGCGTTCCGAGTGGCCGAAACCTTTCGATAAGGCGACCCGTGAAGCCTGGGCCTTGACCGATGAGAATATGACCTTTGTAGATGCGAAACGCGATTTGATTCGGGTGGCGCGTCAGTTGCGGGCGGATTACAATATCAAGCCTTCCCAGGAGATTGATTTTATTGTGCGTCCGTCTTCCGCAACCATGGAAGAAGCTTTATCCGGCGAACTGGATTCATTAAACCGTTTGGTGCGTGGCAAGGTACAAATCAATTCTAAATACAAAGCGGAAGGGGCGGTGCCCGGTCTGGTGAGCAAAGCCGGAAATGTATTCATGCCGGCGGACGACTTGATTGATGTGGAGGCTGAAGTTGCACGGCTGCAAAAGCAGTTGGATGAATTGGAAGGACACATCAACCGCAGCCATGCGCGCTTATCGAATGAAGCCTTTATCAGTAAAGCACCCGAAGCGGTGGTGGAGCAGCAACGCGCCCAACAGCAGGAAATTATCGGTAAAGCAGATAAGATCCGCGGACTGTTGAAGAGTCTGCAGGGATAAACGGAGAAAAGGGTTGGATTGGGGGTGCCCCCGCCCCCTTAACTTCTCTGGTTGAAAATTTTAGAAGGCAACGGCTTGTTGCCGATGATGTTTTCTATGTCTTTGATGATTATGGATGGGTTGAGGATAGGGAAGTTGTGGGGGCGGGGGCGCCCCCGATCCATTCCCACAAAAAAGCCCCGCCTTTTTCAAAGCGGGGCCATTAACACATAGATGCGTTCTATGTTCAGAATTACTTGCGTTTCCGCAATACTGAAACAGCAACGATTCCTACCAATCCCATCAACATGATGGAAGAGGGTTCGGGGATAGCGGTAATATTCATACTTTCTAGGTAGAATGTTCCCGAATCATTTTCAATTACGAATGCATCTCCTTGCGCAACTGTAATACTCATGACTGCAGGGTCGGTGTCTGAAAAATCAATTCCTCCGGAAATCGGACTACCTGTTGTGAAGGTTCCAAGATTGGTAGCACCATTTCTTAAAATTACAGTGTCTGAAGTAAATGAACCCCAATCGAGTGCGGTAATGATAACGTCTCTGTTGAAAACAAAAGATGTACCTTCTCCAGCAGCGTTATACCCACTGCTTCCATCCTGAAGTCCGGAACCGGTTACATTCAGATCATCAACCAGTGCGGAAGCGGTTATGGTTAGACTCCCGTAAGTGGGAAGACCGGTAATTTGAAATGAGGCAATAGCAAGTTCATCAAAACGGTCACCAGTGAAATCATCTGTTGCGTCTGTTCCCGATTCCGTAAGCAAAAGTGTTCCTCCGGTTACGGAGTTCCCTTTGAAGTCGAGAGTGATTGCATCTGCCCAGCTATTCGCCGCGGTCAGCCCGAGGGCTGCTAATAGAATCATGAATTTTGTTTTCATTATGTTTACTCGTTTTTTTATGTGTCCTTTTGAAGGACATGTTGTTTGATATTGAAGATCCACACTAATTAGTATCCTTCATTTACCCATTTTCCATCAAAAAATGTATTAGAGTTTTGTTAATAACTTTCTGGGTGTTTTTATTGGGTTTCGGGGTACAAAAATGTATGACATAAGTACGGTAAAACCCCGATAGATATTGATGTATTGTGGGGAGTTTTCGGGTTTTTTAGGAATCCTACATAAATGAAGGTAATGTGTGCTTGGTTTCGATGTTATCTCAGATAGGATGAATGTATGAAAAATCCCCTTGATCACCGGGCACAGCCAGCCACCCATACTGAACGCAAACCCGGTGCTGCCCCCGGGTTATTGATTGCACCGGAAGGTTCACCCGCCCCGCGGGTGGATGTGTTGATTTCGGGGGATGGAAAGTGGTCGTTTGAACCATCTGTATCGCTTCAGACCCTCCAGGAGAAAAAGACGTCCCTACAAGCGGGCCAGTGGATTTGGGTGGATGTGAATGGATTAGGGGACGCGCACTTGATTGCGGAGATTGGAGCGATGTTTCATCTCCACCGTTTGGCGATGGAAGATGTGATGAATCTGCATCAACATCCCAACACCACGAATTACGATGAGGTGCAGTTTACGGTATTGCAGGTGCCGGAGTTCACGGATGACGAGTTGGACTTTGAACAGGTGGGGCTCTTTTTAGGTCCGCAATTTCTCATCACTTTTCAGGCCGAATCCGCATCCCAGTTAAGAGGGGTGATTGAACGGTTTGAAAAAGGCGCGCCCCGGTTGTTACAGAGTCAGGTGGATTATTTATTTTATGTGGCCATCGATTTGTTGGTCGATCAGGGCTTTCCGATTCTTGATCATTTTGATGAATATGCCGAAGAATTAGAAGGCCGGCTCCTGGCGGGGGAAGGTGGATCGAAGTCTAATGAAATTCATCACCTTCGCAGAGAAATTATGATCTTCCGGCGGATTTTATTAGGGCAATCGCTGGTGCCGGATCAGCTGATCCGCTTGAGTCAGGACTGGTTGGCGCATGACACGCTTCCGTACTTCAGGGATGTGAAAGATCATGCCCTGCGGGCATTGACGATGGCGGATCAATTACGGGATGCCAGTACGGCGCTGTTCGATTTACAGCGGGCGGTCAGTGGAGACCGCTTAAATGAAGTGCTGAAAGTGCTGACCATTATTTCGACCGTTTTTATTCCTCTTACTTTTATCGCGGGCATCTACGGGATGAATTTTAATCCCGAGGCCAGCCATTTAAATATGCCGGAGCTCAAGTGGAAATACGGTTATGTCTATGTCTGGATCTTGATGTTTTGTTCCGGCGGGGCTATGTTGGGCCTGTTCTGGCACCTCGGCTGGATAGGCCGCGGTCCCCGCAAACCTAAATAACATGAACACAGCCCACACTTTTCATTGGCAATATCACATTGAACCCGGCAGTAAAATACAGGGTTTCAGGTTGGATGGTCTTTCCGTTTATTGGCAGGTCAAGGAAGGGGATTGGATTGTAGGTAGTCTTCGTCAGAATCTGGAGGAGGAGTCCTCTAAATTTGAACTGTTGGATTCGGAAGCACCTGAGAATATATCCTGGCGCCGGCTGGCTTCAGTGGAGGATGTTCCGTCTCTAAAAGTGTTGCCGGCATTTCCCAACCGGGCGGTGGTGGTCCGGCCCGAGTTCCCATATACCCTGATCCCGGGTGAACGGGTGAATATTTTTGTGGGCGTTCCACTTTCAATTACCTTGCTCACCCCGAAAGGACTCAAGTTGTTTGAAGAGCCGGTGCACCCTTTATCCAATACCTGGTTTGGCAGCCCTACCGACGGCGAGTTGTGTTATGCCATGCGGACCTTGGCCCGTAGGGAAGGGGAGAATTTGGATTTTGGTCCGGCGCGGATTATTTGCCCGGTCCGCATTCGAAATCAGTCGAAAGAGACGCTCTCTTTTGAACGGTTGTGTCTCCGGGTACAATTTCTGAATATTTATGAGAACGGGAATCATCGCTTGTGGGCAAATGAATCCAGTGTGATGGTGCGCGGGGATGAAAGCTGGAGCCGATTGGCTTTTGCCAGTAAAGCCCCGACCTACGTGAAAGATCCCACATTGTTGGTTCAAGGCAAAGAGGATGCACGGGGAACATTTCTGATCCGGGCCCTCAATGAAGGGAAGGGGTTTTTCCAATGAGTTTCGCTATCGTGATACCTGAATGGCTTTCTTGGGATTCGGTTCCCGGTAATTGGTGGCGGGCCTTGCTGATCGCAATAATCGGTTGGCCGCTTCTGCATATCTCTGCGGTGCTTCTGCGTCAGACCTTAAAAAAGCATGCGACCCCTCAGGCGAGTATGCTGGGATACAAAATCGTCAGCTATGGCGGGGGACTGATCATTATTCTGACCGTGTTGGCGGAACTGGGATTTAAAATATCCACATTCCTGGGGGCGGCCGGTATTGCGGGTGTGGCGGTGGGTTTTGCCTCGCAGACCAGTCTTTCGAATTTGATCAGCGGGATCTTCCTGATTTGGGAAAAACCTTTTGCGGTGGATGATGTGATCCGGGTCAACGGCAACACCGGCGTGGTGCAGGAAATTGATTTGTTGGCCACAAAAATCCGGACTTTTGATAATACCTTGATCCGTATTCCAAATGAGACCCTTATTAAATCGGAAGTGACCAATATCACCAAGTATCAGATCCGCCGTTTTGATATTAATCTCGGGGTCGCCTACAAGGAAGACGTGGGTAAAGTGATCAAGGTATTGCAGGAAGTGGCGGATAAAAATCCCTGGTGCCTGGATGAACCGGCTCCTTTGGTGCTCTTTCTCGGGTTTGGCGATAGTTCTCTGAACTTTCTCTTTGGCGTCTGGTTTTCCAAATCGGATTTTGTGTCCCTGCGGAATTCCATTCAGCGTGAAATTCTGGAGCGCTTCCGGGAAGAGGATATCGAAATTCCGTTCCCGCATCTGTCACTGTACACCGGATCGGTCACTGAGCCGTTTCCGATTGAAATCAGAAAGGATGGATCGGGGGCGCCCCGCCCCCACGATTTCTCTGAAGGAAAAGAGACGGAAAGTTCGTAGGGAAATTATGGGGGCGGGGGCGCCCCCGATCCGGAGCAAAACGGACTGGGGGCGCCCCGCCCCCGTTTTTTATTTCATCCACAGGCTGTACTCATCTGCATTCAACTTTGCTTTTATAGGATTATTTTGGATGTAGCGTCGAACTCTGAAATGATGAGTCTCATTTCGAATCATTCTGTCCCAATAATCTTCCATCCAGATTTGGCCCGTCGTTTTTCGATATTTATTTATTTGATGGCTGCTTACGCTTTTTAGACTTTGCATAATCTGCTCGAGCTGTTGGTTTTCGTGGATTTGAAGAATTACATGCACATGGTTGGGCATTACGATGAAAGCATCCAAACTGTAGTCCATATTATTTCGATTCCATAAAATCTGAGTTAGTATTTCTCTGTTTTCTCTTTTTCTCAGAATACAGGATCCGATTCCTGCATCTAACCACTGTTGAATCCTGCCTTGGAATTTCTCGTAGTATTCCCTTTCGGTTTGGGAGGACCAGGGTTTCGGGTTCTGCTTCAGCCATTGTGCTTTTTCAGTTTCGAGTTTTTTACGTGCGGGTACCGATATCGAATCACCCAAATGCCAAGTAATAAATTGCAGGCTTTGTGTCTGTTGCCAATGGGGGAGATGGTTTTGGTGTTTGAGGATGGGTTGTTGCCAGTTTATATACTTGTCTGTCATGTGCATATAATACTATACAGGTGTATTTACGCCAATGTTGTTTTAAGGGTTAAATTTTGGGTGGGGAAGTTGTGGGGGCGGGGGCGCCCCCGATCCGGAGCAAAACGGACTGGGGGCGC
>CAKZLZ010000026.1 GCA_937127435.1 uncultured Verrucomicrobiota bacterium
ATGGATATTTATATGATCCCGTTTCAGAGCGGGGTTATGGGGGTGTATTCTTTTTGTGCCTTTTTGTGGCAAAAAAACACAGCAATAGGAAATCCGGCTACGCTATAAATTACAATGCTCTAGCGCAAATCATCGGTAAAATCTCCCAACTTCTTTTAACCGCTAATCCCCGCTCATTGAACGCTAATCTTCACCAACCACCCGCTTCGCTGGAGAACACGGAGAACCACGGAGGCCTGTCGTCTGGGGAAGGAATGCCGCGAGCCCCGGAAGAACCCCGTTTTGCGGCATCTCCTTCCGAGAGAATCCGGAAGTGCGCGTTTTGGGAATCATCGGTATGGCTTCGGCAAATCGGGGTGGATTCCGGGGCTCGCCGAAGCATGCCGCCATCTGCATGGCTCCGTGCTACTCCGTGCCCTCCAGCGAAGCGGGTGGTTAAAAAAAAAGATCCTCAGCCCACAACCAACTTGCCACGCGGAATGCGTGGTTAGCGCAAAATTAGCGAAGATTAGCGGTTAAAAACAAAAGAATATGATCATTAAAACCCAGGCATATCCCCGCGTAGGGCTGATCGGAAATCCATCCGACGGCTATTTCGGTAAAACCATTGCCTTTACCTTCAAAGATTTCTGCGCGGAGATTGAACTCTGGGAATCCCCCGAACTGGAACTGCTGCCTTCCCGCCGCGATCACTCGGTGTTCCCCAGCATGTGCGATCTGCACGAAGACGTCAAACGTCACGGCTACTACGGCGGTTTCCGATTGCTCAAGGCCTCCTGCAAATGCTTTCTCGACTACTGCAACGACCGCGGCATCATCCTCGACCGACGCAATTTCACCATGCGCTACCGCTCCAATATTCCCGGACGGGTGGGACTGGCCGGATCTTCGGCCATTATCACCGCCTGCATGCGGGCCCTGATGGGATTTTACAATGTCGAAATCACCCGCCACACCCTGGCCAACCTGGTGCTGTCGGTCGAAAATACCGAACTCGCCATTCCCGCCGGACTGCAGGACCGCGTCGCCCAGGCCTATCAAGGGCTGACCTACATGGATTTTGATCAAAAGTTCATGGACGAACGCTCCTACGGAAACTACAAATCCCTCGACATCGAAAAACTTCCCCCCTGTTACATCGCCTACCGCGAAGATCTCGCCGAAGGCACCGAAGTCTATCACAACGACCTCCGCGCCCGCTACAAACGCAAAAACCCCGAAGTCCTCCAGGCCATCCAACGCTGGGCCGAACTCGCCGAAGAACTGAAGGAATTGTTGCAGAGGTCGGAGGTCGGAGATCGGAAGAAGGAGGTCGGAAGTCGGAAGACGGAGGTCGGAAGTCGGAGAACGGAGGTCGCCTGCCCGAAGGACGCCCCGGCGGCCAGGGGAGGTCAGGAGCCCATACAAAACCAACTCTCACCCTCCAGCACTTCCGCACTCGAGCACTCAAGCACTTCCTCCCTTCCTCCCTCCAGCACTTCCGCACTCTCGCACTCAAGCACTTCCGAACTTCTTCCCTCAAGCACTTTCGCACTTCAAGAAATGCACAACTTGATAAACGAAAATTTCAACCTCCGCGCCAGCCTCTACGATGTGGGTGACGGCAACCGGGAAATGGTAGAGACCGCCCGCGCCTGCGGCGCCTCCGCCAAATTCGCCGGCTCCGGCGGGGCGATTGTCGGATTCCTCAAAGATGAAGATACCTTCGCTAAACTGCAGGCAGCCTTTAAACCCAAAGGCATTGTGGTTCTGAAACCGGCTATTGTTTAGATGCATAGTCAAAATTTCAATGTTCTTAATTCCTTTCAATTTAAATGTGGAATAAAACCTTCAAACATAAAATAAATTTATGAAAGCAGTACTCCTAGCCGGCGGGCTTGGCACCCGTCTCTCCGAAGAAACCGCGACTCGTCCCAAGCCCATGGTAGAGATTGGGGGACGTCCAATTCTCTGGCATATCCTTAAGCTATATTCCGCACACGGTATCAATGATTTTGTGATCTGTGCCGGATACAAGGGTTATCTTATTAAAGAATATTTCGCCAATTACTTCCTACATATGTCAGATGTGACTTTTGATATGTCCAACAATAGTATGGAGGTGCATAAAAAGCGTTCCGAACCCTGGCGGGTAACGATTGTAGATACCGGGGATGAATCGATGACCGGCGGACGTATCAAGCGCATTCAACCTTATATTGATGATACATTTTGTCTGACCTACGGAGACGGTGTTGGGAATGTAGATATACAAGCGTTAATCGCCTTCCATAAACAGCAGGGAAAGAAAGCCACCCTGACCGCAGTTCAACCCTCGGGTCGTTTCGGGGCTTTGGGATTGAAAGGAAATCAAGTAAAGAGTTTCCAAGAAAAACCTCAAGGGGATGGCGCTTGGATTAATGGAGGTTTTTTTGTCCTCGAGCCTTCCATTTTTGAAACCATTGAAGGGGATAAAACGATTTGGGAGCGGGCTCCGATGGAGCGACTCGCGGCAGAAGATCAGATGGCTGCCTATAAACATAGCGGGTTTTGGCAACCGATGGATACCCTACGTGACAAGCAGAAATTGGAAGAACTCTGGGATTCGGGGTCAGCTCCTTGGAAAATTTGGTGAGTGGAACCACAAAAGGCACAGAAAACACATAATTCTATTTTTTGAAAACTTTGATAATGTGTGGGTAAAATAATGTTCGGATCTACTTATAAAAACAAACGGGTTCTTGTCACGGGGGATACAGGATTCAAGGGCTCTTGGCTTTGCGAATGGTTGTTAATGGAAGGAGCTGACGTTTATGGAATTGCGCTTCCTCCCGATACCAAACCGTCTCTTTATGAACAGTTAGAGCTGTCATCGCGTATCCAGCATACGGATTTGGATATTCGTGATAAGGAGTTGCTCGCAGAACGGATACTGGAAATACAGCCTGATTTTGTTTTCCATCTCGCTGCCCAGCCCCTGGTACGTCGCTCCTACAGTGAACCCGTAGAGACGTTTCATGTAAACGTCATGGGCACAATCCACGTGATGGATGCGCTGCGCTGCTTGTCTACTCCCTGTACTGCGGTGATGATTACGACGGATAAGTGTTACGAGAACAAAGAATGGTTGCACGGATATAGGGAAGAGGATCCCATGGGGGGATATGACCCCTATAGTGCGAGCAAAGGATGCGCGGAACTGGCCATTGCTTCTTATCGGAGATCCTTTTTTTCATCGGGAAACCCGGTTCGAATCGCAAGTGCGAGAGCGGGGAATGTGATTGGGGGAGGGGATTGGGCCGAAGACAGGATTGTTCCGGATATGGTCCGGGCCCTCGAAGCAGGCAAAAGCATTCCGGTGCGCAATAAAACCGCCACCCGCCCCTGGCAACATGTACTTGAACCTTTAAGTGGCTATTTATTGTTGGCCTCTAAACTGGCATCGAATACAGAATTGGCCGGGGCCTATAATTTTGGTCCGGCATTGACCTCAAACCGTACTGTGGCGGAACTGGTCGTAGAGGGGTTGAATTACTGGCCCGGGGAGTGGGAAGATCAAAGCGACCCTCAGGCGGTTCACGAGGCTGAAAAGCTAAACCTTGCCACCGACAAAGCCTTTCACTCTCTAGGCTGGCAACCCAAATGGAATTTTAAAACCACTATGGAAAAAACCATTTCCTGGTACAAAAACGCAAATCAAAACGTAGCAATTCGCGATCTTATCGATGCGGATCTCCGGGCCTACATGGCCTGAAACTGGACTTATTTATGACTGAACCAATCGAACTGAAAGCTGAAATCCTCCGCCTTACCCGGGAATATTCAAAACTGGTGCATGGGGCAAACCGCCCTGGCTATGAAGACGGGCAACCTGAATCTGGTAATCTTTCCTGTCCATACGCTGGACGGGTATTTACCGAAGATGAAGTGGAGGCTGCGGTTTCCTCGACTCTGGATTTCTGGTTGACCCTGGGACCGGAAGGCGAGGCTTTTCAAAATGAACTGGCCGAATATCTGGGAGTTAAAAATTGTGTACTCACCAACTCTGGATCCTCGGCCAATCTATTGGCGGTGTCGGCACTTACTTCCTATAAAATTCCCGATCGCAAGCGACTCAAACCCGGAGACGAAGTGATCACTTGCGCCGCCGGTTTTCCCACCACGGTTGCCCCCATCATTCAATGTGGATTGGTACCGGTGTTTCTGGATAATGACCCTTTCACGGGAAATGCTAAACTGGATCTGTTGGAAGAAGCTTATGTACCCGGAAAAACCAAAGCGGTGATGATGGCGCATACCCTGGGTAACCCATTTGATCTGGCCTCTGTTTGTGCTTTCTGTAATAAACATGATCTTTGGTTGATCGAAGATAACTGCGATGCCCTCGGGTGCACCTACACTTTACCGGTTGAACTCGCAGAAAAAATAGGGTTAGACCATTTATTGGATATCGCCGAAGCGGGAACGCATCTTTTGATCAAGATCACAGAAGGAAAAACCTCGAACTCTAAACTTCTCACAGCTCCTACTGGGACATTCGGCGATATCTCTACCCAATCCTTTTATCCTCCGCATCACCTGACTTTGGGCGAAGGCGGGTCGGTGAATATTGTGAAGCAGACTGCGTTAAAAATTCTGGTGGAAAGTTTCAGGGACTGGGGACGTGATTGCTGGTGTGCATCTGGAAAAGATGACACCTGTGGCAAACGATTTCAATGGAAACTGGGAGATCTGCCCGAAGGTTACGATCATAAATACATCTACTCCCATTTTGGGTATAATATCAAACCCCTGGATCCCCAGGCCGCGATCGGACGTCAACAGCTTAAAAAACTCCCCGATTTTGTGGAAGCCCGAAAGCGAAACTGGGAATTCCTTCGTCGCTGTTTGGCTGAACTTGAAGATGTATTTTCATTCTCTTTGCCGACCCATGCAGAAGGATGGAACGAAACAGATGGATTTAAGTGGGATGAAAGTGGCAATCAAGTCGACTGTTCCTGGTTTGGATTTATGTTGCGAATAAAGCGTTCCGCGCCATTTTCCCGTCAGGAATTTGCCGAATATCTGGAAGAAAAGAAAATTGGTAACCGGATGTTATTCGGGGGAAATTTATTACGCCAGCCGCTGTTTGTGCAATTGGACAAAGACCGCCCGGGCAGCTACCGCATTGCAGGCGTACCAGAGGGTATTGACCGCAAACTGGCAACGTCCAAACTTACCGGGGCAGACCGTATTATGCGGGAGTCTATCTTTATCGGAGTTTATCCCGGACTATGTGAGTCCCAATTGCAGTATATGGTGGATCGTATCAAAGAGTTTGTGGCCTTGAAAAACGAAAGATGACGCTGGAAACTTTAAATTCTAAAAAAGACGGTTTCTTCAATGCATAAACCAAAAACACTTATTACGGGTGTGAGTGGTTTTGTAGGAACAAAGCTTGCCAGAAAACTTCTGACCGATGGCCATGAAGTCATAGGCGTGGATCTCAAACCCTGCAAAGAGTTGGAAGGGATTCATGATTATCAGTTTCAGGAAGTCGATTTAACAAGTTGGAACTCTGTAGATCAACTGAAGTTGTCTGGCCTTGATCACGTGGTGCATCTGGCTGCGGCCGGAGTAAAAGCTGCGGGACGACAGTGGCCAATCTGTGTGCGGGTTAACATAGAAGGTACCGCGAATTTGGTCAGGAAGTTGTTAAGTGAGGTTGAACGGTTGGAAGACACAACGGTTGAAAGGGAAGAGGGTTCTCATGAATTCACTAATATTCCACCACTCGAACTCCAAACTCGAACTCCTCCCTCCGCAAAACGCGTCGTGCCGCTTTTCCTTTACACCAAGACTTGGTATGAAGATCATTTAGAAGAATGTGAAGCTTTTCGCGAAAATCCATACGTGGTTACAAAACATGCGGCAACAAAATGGATAGAGGCTTTAGCTTCCCTGTATCCCGGATCGGTGGCCATTGCCAAGGTATTTCAGGTATATGGACCCGGTGACGATCCTAATAATGTGCTAAGCTACGCGGCCCGATGTATCAAGAATGGTGAACCCGCTACTTTCGGAAGTGGTACCCAACTCCGGGATTGGATCTACATTGACGATTTTATTAATGGACTTGTCGCCTGTCTTTCCTTCGAAAATAATGGACTTTCCCATTTCGATCTAGGGAGTGGTGAGCTTCATAGTCTTGGTGAAATGATAGAGATTTTAGCAGAGTTGACTCTTGTTGGACCAACATCAAAAACCAGCAGACCACAACTCACTTTTGATGTAACGAAAGACCGCGGAGATTCAAAAATCACAGACTATGCCCAACAATATCCCCAAAACTGGTCAGCGATGATTAATATAAACCAGGGGCTATTTCATCTTCTATCTTCAATTGTCTAATTTATCGAAATACTTTTACACGTAATGAAAGCACTTCTTTTCACACCAATCGCTTCGCCATTTCTTGAACAGCCATATAAAGAATTGGCGACAATGGACCCTGCAATCGATGTGGTGCCTGTATTCTATTCGAACCGAACCCACCGTCCCACATGGGGTAAATTAACTTGGGAGGGTCACCAGCTTTCGGGTTCGTTCCGAGAGCGAATAAAGCAGATTAATCAACTATGGGATAAAATAGATCCGGATCTCGTAATTCTTTCTCAATACATCTGCAAAGAGTGTTGGTTTGCTCGTGCTAAGGCCCGGAAAAAAAATATCCCATATTATATGGCATTTTTAGAGCCTCTTGCACCATCAGGATGGGTCAAAACCGGATTCAAACGTTTAATTTTTAAAAACTTTGCCTCGAAAGCAGCAGGGCTAGGGGTAATGGGAAAGCGTGCTAATCAGGAATATGGCGACATGTTTAAAGGAAAAATTATAAATACGCCATACAGTTTTGATTTAAATGAAATGTTATCTTTCGACGACAGTCTTCGCCCAAAAGATAAACTCGTTTTTCTCTATTCCGGGAGGTTGGTTGACTTCAGAGACCCACTTGGTACGGTACGTGCATTTGCCGAACTTCACCGTCGACACCCAGGGAAAGTAGAACTGATAATCTCCGGAACCGGTGAATTAGAAGATGCTGTTCAAAAACTTATTCAGGCTGAGAAGATTGGTACCTCGGTTCGTTGGATGAATGATTTTAAAAACTGGAACGATATTCGCAATCTTTATCGTTATGCACATGTACTCCTATCTCTTGGAAAGCATAGCACTTGGAACCTAACGATTAGTGAGGCCATGGCTGGCGGAATGGGAGTAATCGCTACATGTACCACCGAAGCTGCGAATACATTAATTCTTGATGATGTAAACGGATATCTGGTTCATCATGGTGACAAAGATGCAACAGTGGCCGCGATGGAGAAATTTTTAATGGAAAAGAACCTGATACAAGGGCATCGCGAAATTTCCAGGAAAATTGTGAAGACATTGGATTGTGTAACAGTTTCACATAAGCTTCATCGACTTCTTGTATAAGAATAAGTAATTCTTTTTAAGAAAATCCTAAGTAAAAAATCAAAAATCTTTCGTTAAGTATTCATCTAGTGAAAAAAGCAGTTAAATGGTTATGGAATTCTCCTACATTTACGACATGGGGAAACTATGCGGTGCAGTCTTTGCGTTTGGTAATAGTCACACCACTTATCCTTACGCGATTCAACGAAACTGAGATTGCGGCATGGTATTTATTTGCTTCGCTCAATTTCTTTGGGATGATTGTGTCGCAACGACTTGGGTTAACATTTTCGAGAATGTTTTCATTTGCCATGGGAGGGGCTAGTAACCTTGCGCCGATCAAAGAAAAACGCGAACAGGAAAATAGTGGAAAACCAAATTGGGCTTCATTTGAGAGAGCCTATGGTACGGTTAGTTCATTGAATTTGGCAATAGGTTGGGTGAATGTTGTTGTGGCTCTGGGCATGGGCTGGTTTGGACTTAGCAATATTTTACTGGGATATAATGCAAAAGGAGTGATTTGGTTAGCATTTGGGCTTATGCAGTTTAGTTCGTTGCTGAATTTCACCTTTCAAAGATATGCCATTGCTCTGCAAGGAATGAACTATATCGCCTTAATAAATAGATGGGGAATAGTTTTTTCAATATTATCTATTACGGCAGGGAGTTTAGCTCTTTTGATGGGGGGGGGTATAATATCGTTGGTGCTAGTCATGCAGGTTTTTTCTATTGCAGGAGTGTTTCGAAATAGGATATTATTACATTCGATCGATGAGGGACGGGTCCTACACTTTCGTCAATATGGATTTGATCGCGAGGTTTTCTCATGGGCGTGGGAACCAACCTGGAAGGGTTTTATAGCTCAATTCGGAATTAATGGGAGTATGCAACTAACAGCAATTATTTTCACTTCCTATGGAAGCAAGATTGAGGTAGCATCATTTCTATTTGCGTTACGAATGATGCAGACAATAATCCAAATTGCGCAGGCTCCCTTTAGCTCAGTACAACCATTGATGTCACGTTTGATGGCTGCAGGAAATATTGAGGTGCTAAGACCACTCATCCGAAAACGCATCGGGTACTCCCTTATCCTAACTAGCTTAGGTATACTAGTAGCAGCGGTTGCACTCCCATTCCTAATGAATTTGATTGGATCTAAGGTTCCGTTTATACCCATGAACGCATGGTTACTTTTAGGCGGTTTAATCCTTGTTCAGCGTTTTGACATTTTATGTTGCGCTGTAAGTGCGACTGGAAATCGAATGATATACTATTGGGAGTGCGCAATTGCAGCGCTTTTAGGTGCTGTTGTGCTTTATATAATAAAGGGTACTTGGGGTATCCATACGCCAATCCTTACGGCAATATTTCCGGGACTCATACTTATGAATATAGGTCCTCTACGAGAATCCGCCAAGATCCTGCAACAAAAATATCTTGAAGGACATATTCTTGATTTTGCAAAGTTAATATTAGGTTATATTATTGTAGTTTTCAATATATTATATATTTTCTAATTTAAATATTACGACTAACTCGTTATTGATTAAACAGTATTAATATAAAAAAAACGTCTTTGATATAAGTTTAAATATTATTAATAAAAAAATTCGATACCTTTATTCTAAACCAATCTGGAAATTTTATATGTCAAATATTACCGAATCTACAAATTGCCTTAAATCATTGATAGTTTCACCCATAAAGTCGCGGATCACAGAAATCACAAGGTTAAGAGCTACTAGGGTAGAAAAGGAAGACAATAGTTATGTCACAGAGGGTGATTTGCTAGTGCAAGAAATTATATTAAATGTTATTTGTGAAAAATATAAAGAATCAATTATTATATCGGAGGAACTGAAAAATGAGACATTAGATATCGGAAATAAAGACGTTTTCGTCATTGATCCTATAGATGGAACAGAGAATTTTACCAGCGGGTTTCCTGAATGGGGGGTGTCAGTGGCTCATTATAAGTGTGGTTCTCATGTGGATTCTCTTTTATTCTGCCCTGAAATGAACTTAGCTATAGGATCTAACGAAAGTATTATAAGGCATCAGTCAAGAGTCAGAGGCTTGTCATCTTCCCTCTCAATGGAAGACTTAATTAGTGCGACGCAGGGATATGAATACCGTATTCTAGGTTGTTGTGTTTATAATATGATTTCTGTTATACGTGGTTCTTTTTGTGCTTTTGAGAATCCCAAAGGGGCAAATTCTTGGGATATTTTAGCAGGTTTAAATATAGCGCTGGAGCATGGGTTGTCTGTAGTTGTAAATAACAAGGAGTACAAAGGTGAATATCTCCCCCACACTCAAAAATATTGTTTTAAAATCGAAGAATAAACCAGTTTTCATAATCGGTAAAGGGCCAAGTATTGATTCGATCAATTGTTCTGCTCTACCGGATGGTTTAATAATAAATTTAAATGATTCTGAGCGTGTTCATCCCGGACAGGTTGGTATTTTTAGTGCAAACTGGGTTCGTCATAGTTTACAGGAGCACGGGTTTAGTTGCGAGTATTACCTCGCGGGCAAGCCATTACCATCAGATGTTTCACATGAAGTATTACCACCCGTGCCTATCGAACTAGATCACGAAGATTTAAATACTCTTCGACTAGAAAAAGAAGAATTTTATGACGAATCATTTGTCCTTTTAAATGCAATTAAACTGGCATTATTGTGCCATAAAACCAGTAAAAAACCAGTAGAGGTATATTTTCTTGGATTTGATTTCTCGCTTCAATCAGGTTCCTTAAGCGTTAAAGCCGGGAAAGATTGGTCGGGTGCTGGTGTACAGGAAAGAGATGCAATTATCAGTGCTCAGGAGATTGAGTTCAAACAGTTTCTTCATTACTTTTCAAGCGGGGAAAATTTGAAGCTTTGTCATGTTGGTGAAAAAAAGTATAGTACAATAAATCCAGTTGCTTTTGAAAGAGAAATATGTGGTGTCGGACGTGTTGTTAAGAATGGGCCAATTGATCTTTATAATCCTGATCGTGTTTTAATTGTTGCAGAGTTCACAAATAACCATTTAGGTGACGCGGATCGCCTTATAGAAATGATTGAGCGATCCAAAGAAGCTGGTGCTGATCTTATAAAAGTGCAAAAAAGAGATGTCGATAGTTTTTATACGAAGGAACAATTGAACGGATATTACTGGTCACCCTTTGGTGAAACACTTGGTGATTACCGCAGGGGAGTGGAGTTGAACAATGAATTACTTGATATACTAGATGAAACGTGTCGAAAAAATGAGATTGAATGGTTTTGTTCGGTATTAGATATACAATCATATAACCTAGTAAACCGCTATCAACCACGTTTGATAAAAGTACCATCTACAATTTCAAATCATCGGGAATACCATTCACAACTGGCTGAATTATATAAAGGAATAATTGTTGTTTCAACTGGTTTAACCGAAAGTGAATACATAGATTATGTATTAAAAACATATTCAGACAATGAAAATCTTTATTTATTACACTGTATATCAGCATATCCCACAAAACAAAAAGACTGCAACATTGCTGTCGTACGAGAGTATGATCGTTTACGTCTTAAAAAAGATAAAAGAATCATTCCTGGGTACTCCAGTCATGATATAGGATCACAAGCATCAGTTCTTGCTGTTGCAAGTGGGGCAAGAATGATAGAGAAACATGTGACCCTTGGGAATGTTGATTGGGTTCATTTTGATAAAGTTGCTGTTGATCTAAAATCTGGAAATTTTGCAAGATTTGTAAAAGATGTACGTGAAGCTGAAGAAATACTTGGCTCACCCGAGAAGCGTATACTTGAATGTGAACATCATAAATATACACCTAAGGTAAATCAATAAATATGAAAGCTATTATTCCAGTGCGAAGCGGTTCTAAAAGAGTTGTTAATAAAAACATTCGTTCAATTGCAGGAACAACTCTTTTAGAGCACAAAATTAAACAATTATTAAAAGTCCCAATGTTAGATGCAGTATGTGTTAATTCTGAAGATGAAGAAATGCTTTTCATAGCAAAACGGGCAGGTGCAGTGCCTTTTAAACGTGATCCATATTTTGCAAGTGACTCAATTCCAATGAGTGAAGTATATGCGAATATGGTATCTGAGCTTGATTGTGAAGATGTTTTATACGCTACAGTTACAACACCTTTTATCACTACTTCGAGATATGTTGATGCTATAAATATGTATTTTTCACGCGAAGATGAATTTGATAGCATTCATTCAACAAGGCGAGTTTATGATTTTCTTATTCGTGAAGGTGTTCCTCTTAATTATAATCCTAGCAACTTTCCTCGATCTCAAGATTTACCTGATATTCAAAAATTGGTTTTTGGTTTTTCGCTTCTTCCAAGAAAACTAATGATAGAGAAAAAAAGTAGCGTAGGGTACCACCCCAAGTTCTTAGAGGTTACTGATATAGAGTCTTTAGATATTGATACTGAACTTGATTTTAAAATTGCAGATATGCTATTAAAAAATGAAAAAAATACTTAATATATATAAGAATATTCGCTGGAGAAATTCATCAGGTCCGGACAGAGTGTTGCTAAATATTCTAAAAACATTATCAAATCCACAGGATAAATGGATCTTGGAAAATAAAGGAATTCATTCAGGTGAAAGATGTTTTTTGTTGGGAGCCGGGCCGAGTTTGACTAAAGTAGACCTTTGTAGATTAAAAGGTGAAAAAGTTATGGCTTTAAATGGATCTGTCTTTTTGGATGAAGTTGATGTTGATTACTTTCTGACTGTTTCGAAATTTTTCTATAAGGGACATGTTGAAAAATTACAGGACATTAAATGTAGACGATTTTTGCCTATGTTTTTAAAAGATAAATTGGATAGTGATGCACCAACAAGTTGGTTTAACTCTTTATCAACAGATGATTTAAAAGGAGTAACCAAAAATATACCATGGGGTTTTTCACATAATCCATCAAATTTCTTAGTGCTAGGGGGAACTGGAATGTTTGTATGTTTACAAATATTACTTTACCTTGGATTCGAAGAAGTGATTTTGCTTGGGGTGGATCATGATTTTGGTACAGCAGGTGTTGAAGCCAAGAAAAATAAAGGTTGGGTTACTGGAGAGCATTCACATAGTCATTTTATGCCGGGCTATTATCGATCTAACGAGCCAATACATCTAGACGTTGATGCGATTGAATATGCGTTTCATCTCGCTAAGATGGAGTTTATAAAAAATGGAAAATCTATTTTGAATGCTTCACCGGGTTCAAAACTTGACGTTATTCCAAGGGTGGATTTTGACACTTTATTCTAAACGTCACCTACCAGTGAAAAAATATTTTATGATTTATTGGACACTTATCTAACTGCTTGTTCTTTAGAAGAGAACATTTATAGTATTGTCTTAGTAGTTATAAACTGAAATACATGGAGTGTATTATGTACTATACAAGATATTTAGAAAATCATAATAAGGCGCTGAAAAAACTTCAAATAACTAATATAGCAGGTTATCCTATAGATATCGAAGATAGCTTTTTGGAAATTTGTGCTTTAACTAAAGCATTACAAGACTCTGGCCATAAGCAATTTTTAATTGGTAATGGTGCAAGTGCGGCGTTTGCTAACCACATGGCCCTTGACTGGACTAAGAACGGAGGGGTGCCAACCCATGCTTTTGCTAATTCGGCATTGTTGACGGCGATGGGGAATGATCTTGGTTTTGATGAAGCTTTTTCTGCACCTTTAAGTTGGTATGCAAATAGTGGAGATCGATTGGTGACCATTAGCAGTTCCGGGAATTCTCCTAATATTATGAAAGCCATTGAGGTTGCTCGTGCCAAAGGAATGTCGGTCATTACCTTTTCGGGTTTGAAACCTGACAATGCTTCAAGGAAACTTGGAGATTTGAATTTTTATATCCCGGCTAAAACATACGGGATTGTAGAGTGCGCTCACCAAGTATTGCTACACATATGGCTTGATATGTTTATGGGGGTAAAAGAGTGGGAGAAGTCGGAAGAACAGAATATGCGCAAAGACGAGTATCGTCTTTAGGATGGTGGATCCCGGAAGTAGATCATCCCCGGCGGATCACTTCAGGGAACAGTGTTCGAAGATACTGAGCTTACCGAAGTGTGGATATGTGTTAGATGATGACAGATAAAAATATGAAAAATAAAATTATCATCGTGACTGGGGCGACCCGGGGGATTGGCCGGGCGATAGCTGAGCGTCTGGTTTCACAAGGTGTGGTGGTTGTGGGGACGGGAACCCGCGATACGGAAAAGCGAATGCGGGGAGAGGCTGGATTAGAAGGGGTGGTCTGGAAGGATTTGGATGTAGGAGATGCCACATCGATGAATAATTTTATAGAGGAGCTGCCTTTATTGGGGCCGATTCAGGGTTTGGTCAATAATGCAGGGATCAACCGGATTAAACCAATTTCCGAGGTTTCGGAAGAAGATTTCGCGGAGGTACTGTCCGTGAATTTACGTGCGCCTTATCTGCTCTGTCAGACCATTGGCAAAGGAATGGCGGAAAGGGGCGGCGGGTCCATTGTAAATATCGCCTCCATCTGGAGTGTGGTTTCCAAGCCGGGTCGAACGCTTTACACGACGGCCAAATCTGGTTTGGCCGGACTGACCCGGGCTCTGGCGGTAGAATTGGGACCGTCGGGAGTTTTGGTAAATACCCTTTCTCCGGGGTTTACGCTGACCGATTTAACCAAACAGTCGCTAACCCAGAGCGAGATGGATCAGTTGTGTGAACAGATTCCATTGCGGAAAATGGCGGATCCCGATGATATCGCCCGGACTGTGGCATTTTTGGTGGGCCCGGAAAACCGATATATCACCGGCCAGAATCTTGTGGTTGATGGTGGATTTACCATTGTATAAGAAGGAAAAAGCATGAAAGACGAACTTATCATTCAATCATATCGAAAACCCTATCAAGTCCTTTTTGTAGAGGATGCTCCCGCTGTACTGGCAGGTGAAATTCGGGAAGGGGATGCGGTGATCGTGGACCGTAAGGTTCTCAATTTGTACAGGCAGAAGTTGGAGCCCATAATTGAGGATCATTTGGTGATGGAGATTGAGGCAACGGAGGACCACAAAAGTTATGACGGGGTACGTCCACTCATTCAGAATCTGATCGAAAACGGATTCAAGAAGAACCATCGGTTAATTGCCATAGGTGGAGGGATTACGCAGGATGTGACCGCGTTTATGGCATCGATTCTTTATCGGGGAGTGAACTGGATCTTTTTGCCCACCAATTTGCTCTCCCAGTGTGACAGTTGTATCGGAAGCAAAACCTCGATTAATTTTGGAAATTATAAAAATCAGATTGGCGGATTTTATCCGCCACAGTTGATTCTCTCCGACCCGTCTTTTCTGGATACGCTGGACGATCGGGAAATCCGATCCGGACTCGGGGAAATGGCCCATTACTTTTTAGTGGAAAGCGAGGAAGCTTTTTCCCGGTATGAGCAGGTGGTGGAGGAGGCTCTGGAGCGGGGGCCGGCATTGAAGGAGCTCATTCGTGAGAGTCTGGCCATCAAAAAGCGCATGATTGAACGTGACGAATTTGATGAAGGTCCCCGGAATGTGTTTAATTACGGGCATTCCTTTGGACATGCGATTGAGGGGTATACGCAGTATGAAATTCCCCACGGGCTTGCGGTTGCGTTTGGGATGGACATCGCCAATGCGCAATCCGTGCGCTTGGGACTTATTGATGAGAAACTTCGGCATCGGGTGCGGAGTACCTTGTGCAAAGTCTGGAAGACGGTGGACTTTCCGGAAATTGAGATTGAGCGCTACATTACAATTTTGCGCAAAGATAAAAAGAATGTAGGTACGGATGTACGGGTGATACTAACCCGGGGGCTGGGAGATATGTATATCGACCGGATCGCAGTGGATGAAGGCTTTGTATCGATTCTGGAAACCTGCTTTAAAGAGTATCAGGAGAAGTTATGAAGATTGATAAACTTGTTGCACATATTCCTGCCCGTGCCGGAAGTAAACGGGTACGTTCGAAAAATTTGCGTCTGATGGATGGCAAACCTATGATTGCCTATGCGATTGAATGCGCCAAAGCCTGTCCGGAAATCGAAACGGTGTATGTGAATACCGACAGTCCTGAACTGATGCAGCTTGCCGCTGAATATGGCGTGGAAGTATTTGAACGGGATCCTGCACTGGCGTCAGATACGGCAAGCGGGGATGATTTCACTCAGGATATTATGACGAGGCTGGGTTTGGATACACTATTGATGATCAGTCCGGTATGCCCATTGGTTACACCGGAGGATGTAAGTCGGGCGGTTGCGGCTTTTAAAGCGAATGAACAGGCGGATACGTTGATCACTTGCACCGAGACAACCATGCAAACGGCAAAAGAAGGAGCCTTTGTAAACATTGATCCGGATGGACCGTTAGCACCCAGCCAGGACAACCCCGCCATCCAGGTTTGTAATTGGGCGGTCACAATTTGGAATGCAGAGGTTTTCCTGGGAAATTACGCCCGAACCCGAGGAGGGTATTGCGGAACGAACCGAATATTATTCCCCATTGATCCTTTGCATGCGGTCAAGGTGAGCTATGAAGAAGATTTCCGTATGGCTGAAGCGTTGATCGCACATCGTAAAAATGCGGTGGAAACAGGGGAGGCTGAATTTTGGATCCCTCGTAACGATAACAAATAGGCTGGATAAATACCGTCAAAAGAAATTCCAGGAGATAAAACCATGATTGCTGATAAGTTGAAAAATTGGAGAACGAACCCCGGATTTAAAAACCATCCTGTATGGTCCGAGGCGTTCCAGTGGATAGAAGCACATGCCGATGTAGCTGAGGATGGCATCCATCCCTTAAGTGGTGATATGTATGTGAGGGTGATGGAATATGATTTAAAGGAACGGGGAGTTGCCCGTTATGAAGCACATTTAGAGACGATTGATCTGCAGTATACGATTGAAGGAGCGGAGGCGATTGAAGTGTATCCGGTGGATGAATTATCTGCTGATGGAGACTACCGTCCAGAGAAAGACTTTCAGTATTATCAATGCCCCGGTAAGGGACTTCACCGGGTAGAAAATGTGAAAGGTCAATTCTGTGTACTTTTCCCTCAGGACGGTCATATGCCGCAACTCTACGTCAACGGTCACAGCCATGTGAAGAAACTGGTGGTAAAAATTCCGGTTAGTGCAATCCAATAGTTTACGTGATCCCTTCGGCCACTTCGACCACTTCGACAAGCTCAGGGATAACATCAAGCTCAGGAAAAAAATCAGGTTCAAGGTCTTCGACCATTTAATATTCTCCATCCTAAAACCCCATACTTTATGAATCTCTGGAAAAATACTCCCACCCTCGACGAATTCGTTCCTGAATTATTAAAACCTGTGCCATCTGCGGATGCGGAAATTGCGGTGGTTGGAGGTAAACCCATCCCTCTGGATGAACTGCCAAAACTTAAAGGCATCTTTAAATGCGGGGTGGGGACGGACAACATTCCGTTTGATGAATGTGAGGCGCGCGGAATAGAAGTCTGCCTTCCCAGTGATGAAACCCGCGATATCATTTTTGAAGAAACTGCAAATTTTGCGGTGAAAGCCATCTTGGATGTCCTCTATGCGGATGCCGGGGTGCTGGAGACCTGGACAAAACACTCGCGCCCCCTGCTTTCACGGAAAACTGTATTGTTGCTGGGGCAGGGAAACATCGGCCGAAAGGTAAAAGCAAAATTGACCCCTTTGGTCAAAGTGACCACTTGGGATGCCGCCAGTGATGATCCGTCGCTGTTGGAACCTTTGGTTCGGGATGCAGATGCGGTCAGTTTGCATATTCCATTACTGGATGAAACCAAGGCTTGGTTCGATGCGGAAAAGATGTATTGGATGAAAGACGGTGCAGGGCTGGTGAATACAGCCCGCGGTCCGGTAGTGGATGAAACAGCACTTTTAAAGGAAATTAAGACCAAACGACTTTATGCAGCATTTGATGTGTTCTGGCAGGAGCCTTACCATGGACCTCTGCGTGAGCATCCGGAGCGGTTCTTTATGACCCCTCATATAGCGAGCACCTGTAAAGATTTTTTGCAGGGGTTAGCTAAAGACTTGTATGTATTTGAACAAAAACTCTCTTAAAGAAGAAAATATGATGAATATTGGTATTATTGGTTTCGGAAAAATGGGGCGTATTCGTGCCCAAGCATTAAAATCGGTTCCGGGAACCCAATTGGTTAAAGTTTTTGATGTAAACCCTATTCCCGATGCTCCCTGTGCAGTAGCCGCAACGGATCAGGAGATTATCGACGATCCGGAGATCCAAGCAGTGTTTATCTGTACCCCGAATTACCGGATTGTACCGTTGTGCAAAGCAGCCATGCGGGCAGGGAAACATGTGTTTTCAGAAAAACCTCCGGCGTTTAACGCAGCAGAGCTGGAAACTGTGATTGCGGTGGAAAAAGAAACCGGAATGAAGTTGATGTATGGCTTCAATCACCGCCATCATGGCAGTATCATACGGATGAAGGAAATAATTGAATCAGGGGAGCTAGGGAAGGTCCTCTGGATGCGGGGGCGCTATGGGAAAGAAGTGGACGAAAGCTATTTTGAAGGATGGCGGGCGGATCCGAAACTGGCTGGGGGGGGGATTATGTTGGATCAGGGGATTCATATGCTAGACCTTTTTCTGCACTTAGGTGGCGATTTCGATGAAATCCATGCTTTTGTGTCTAATCTCTTTTGGAAAATGGACGGGTTGGAAGATAATGTTTTTGCCATTCTCAGAAGTTCACAAACCGGAATTTGTGCTTCCCTGCATTCCACCATGACCCAATGGCGGTATTTGTTTTCATTGGAAGTATTTTTGGAGAAAGGGGCACTTGTGCTGAATGGTCTTAAAACCTCATCTGGAGTATATGGGGATGAAGATTTGGCTATTAAATATAATGATCATGATCCGGAGCATGGGAGATTCGAAAGAGAGGAGCATATTATATATCATTCGGATTCGTCTTGGGTGAATGAGATAACTCTGTTTATCGATGCGTTACAAAATAAAGCCAAGATTCGGTTGGGGAGTTCCGCTGATGCTCTACAGTTAATGTGTGCGATGGACCGGATCTACGTATAAGGGTGATATTTTATGGATAATCTATACTCAAGATCTCTCGCGAAAGCAAAATGGGTTCTTAAAAAAAAACAAAAATATCTGTATGGGATTGCGCCTTTTCTCTCAAAAAATTATCAGGGGCTTTTGGATCTCGAGGATAAACATTGTGGTGAAAAAGCGGTGGTGATCGGTATGGGACCAAGTCTCCGTAGAGATGATTTAAATCGTCTACAAGGATTTACCAGTTTTGCATGCAATAAGATATATTTGGCATTTGAAGAGACTAAATGGCGTCCTGATTATTATTCAATAAATGATGTTTTAGTTGCAGAAAATAATTTGGAACGAATTATAAATTCGGATTTTGGTTCAGGGATGATGCTTCATTCTGAAATTGTAAAACACGAACTTAGCAAACAACAAGGGGCGAGATTTTATGGATATAGGGGATCCCTCCAAAATCTACCTAATCATGTGACTCGATTCTCTAAAAATATTGCGGATGGTATACGTGCTGGAGGTTACTCTATTTGTATAGATCAACTTCAACTCGCATTCCATATGGGCTTTGAGGCAGTGTACCTTCTCGGTGTTGATTTTAGTATTGATGTGAAAGCTCAATCGATTGAAGGAGATTCCAAATCAGGGAAAGTATTGAAATCTGAGGGTGAACAGAATCATTTCCATCCTGATTATCGTAAACCAGGCGAAACTTGGACCGTTCCGATGATGAAGGAACAACAAGAGGCATTTGAAATTTGCGCTCAAGTTTATCGTAATGCGGGAAGGAAACTGTACAATGCATCTCGTATGACTTGTTTGAATGTTGTGGAGCGAACTGAGTTCGACCACGTTTTCCGCCCTAAGGATGCAATAAAATGATGGTAAGTGTTGTTATACCGGCTTTTAATGCAGAACAATATTTGTCCGAGGCTGTGGATTCGGTCTTGTTGCAGGAGATGAATTCTGTAGAAATTTTGATTGTGAATGATGGGTCCACGGATGGCACATCGTTTCTAATAACTGAATACGAAAAACAGTATCCCGGCATCGTACGTGGATTGGAGCACCCCGGAAGGATCAATCAGGGGGTAAGTCGAAGCAGGTTACTCGGACTACAGGAGGCACAGGGTGAGTTTATCGCCCTTTTGGATGCAGATGACAGTTTTTTGCCTGGGAAGATGGAGAAGCAACTTCAAGTGTTTCGTGAGCATCCTGAAGTCATCATGTGTCATACAGCGGCCAAGGTGCAAAATGAAAATGTAAGCGGCCTAAAAGCATATACGGCACGTAAAAAAGATTTTGCACCCTTTGAAGAGAATCGACAATATCAACTTCTAGATCAACCATATCGCTTGCAGTATTGTCCGATATGTAACTCTTCAGTTCTTGTGCGTTGTGAAAGCATGCGAAGCGCATTCCGCGCTATACCTCAAGCATATCAGTGCGAAGATTGGTTGACCTCATGTCTGTTGGCGCAAGCGGGTTCTTTTTATTACATAGATGAACCACTGGTGACATACAGAATTCATGCAGATAGTTTTACGGAAAATCATTCACGGGATCAATTAAAGCAAACCTTTGGAGAGATAGAGTTTTATGCGAGTTTAAGCGTGCTAGCCGTTCAAGAAGAACTTCGATTCGAAGCAGAGCAACGTTTAGTGGAAAAAATAAATCTCCTCAGGTTCCTTTATGCGCAAGGTGGGGCTATAAATGAGTTAGAAGAAAGTAAAAGCCTTCTTTCAGAAGGCTGGCATGCCAGACTCATATGGGAGAGAGATGTATATCAGAAAAGACTAAATAAAATGAATCAGCACTTTTCTGTACGGTTGTTGCGAAGAGTAGGGATTTTACCCAAATGGGAACGACCTTGATGCACGTACTTATAGATGCCAGATTCAAAGATGGCGGACCGGGGGGGATCCAGCAAGTTGTCATGGGAATCGCGTATGGTTTTTCTCAATTAGAAAACTGCATGAATCTTCGTCTTACCTTTTTGATGTTGGAGGGGCATACCGATTGGCTTGAGGTCTTGTTGCCAGAAAATGCGGAAATAAAATGTGTTCCTTGTCATGATACGGACCGTAACCAGAATGCTCTAAATGGTTTTAAAAATTGGGGAGTTCGAAAATTTGGGCATTTTCTGGGAAAGCGATCTGTTTCAGTGCAGGTAGAACCAGAAATTGTTAAAGAAATTAATCCAGACCTAATCCACTTTGTTCATCAAAATATCTTTAAAACAGATAAACCATTTATATTCATGCCAATGGACCTTCAGCATGAATATTATCCTGAAAATTTTACTAAAAGAACGGTAATGGTCCGCAGGTTTCTATATCAACAGCACGCGGAAAGAGCGGCGTCAGTTGTTTGTATTTCAAATAGCTGTAAAAGGGATGTTGTACATTTTCTTGGAATACCAGACGAAAAATGTTCGGTCGTGCACTGCGCTCCAGCTATAGATATCGTTGGTTGCGTTAGAGATACTCAAAATACAGTTGTTGAAAAAACTTCACAGCTCCCTGAGAAATATCTAATTTATCCGGCTAGGTATTACGCACACAAAAACCATCTGAATCTAATACGGGCAGTCAAGCATGCAAAAGATAATAAAAAGATAATTAATGTAGTATGTAGTGGTTCGGAAACAAAATACTTCCGAAAGTATGTTTATCCTGAAGTATTAAGATTGGGGCTCCAAGAACAAATATTTTTTATGGGCTGGGTTTCTCCGGATGAGTTAAGTGTTTTATATGAAAAGTCATCAGGTTTAGTTTTTCCATCGTATTTTGAAGGATTTGGAATGCCTTTAGTTGAGGCGATGAGAGCAGGTCTACCAATAGCTTGTTCTGACAAGAGTTGTATTCCTGAGATCGTTGGAAGCGCAGGGATATATTTTAACCCAGACCGGCCGAAGGAAATTGCGAATTCGATGATTCAATTACTGGAGAATTCAAAACTCAGGAAAGATCTTCTTATTCAAAGTGTACAGCAAGTTAAATCTTTTTCTTGGGTGCAATCAGCAGAGAATATTTATGATATCTACAAACATTTGTTACGAACGTAATAAGAAAATTAAAGAGTTTTATGGTTAAAAAAAATCATACATTTATATGTTTTTTAATGTTCATTGTCGGATTGGGAAGACAGATTGAATTCGAGCTTTTCGCGCGAGTAAATTTAGCGGATATGATTTGTATTGTGTCTTTTCCAATGACTTTTATGGCGATACCGTCCAGTTTAAAGAGAGTAAGTAAATTCTTTTTGATTTCGATATTATTATACCTTCTAAGTTCTGTTGTTGCAGGGGTTTCTGCAGGTTTGCCCATTGATCTATTAATGAAGGGGGTGATGAAGCCATTATTTATAACTGGGTATTTCTACTTTTTTCTTTATACTATTTCAGTGCATCCTAAAAGCCTTGCATTCTTTATTCTTGGTGGGTTGTTCTCGAGTCTTTATAACTTTATTTTTCCAGGTAAATGGGACGATGAAATGATAGGTAAAGGGAGGTATGGTGATGTAGTCGCCAGGCTTACGCCATTAATTTCAATTATTACAACTCCCCTATTATATATATCTTTTAAAAAATCACGAATTTTGGGCGGATTAATTTCGTTGGTTAATCCTGCTGTTAAAATGTATTTAGGTGCGGCTCGTTCTCAAATTCTGATTTCCTCTTTTCCTTCAATATTTTTTATATTTATTGGGTTTGGGTTATTTCATAAAAAAAAGTTTATAGAAAAGATAAAAATATCGAGTATTTTAAAAACATCTACATTAATCGTTTTAATGGTTTTTATTTTAGCAAAAGGGTATATGTACATTGCCCCGCGGGGAATACTGGGTGAGGAGCATCGTTTAAAATATGAGCATCAAACTAGTACTGTGTTTGGCGAGTCTATAATAGGCTTGATGATTGCTGGGCGCACACCCGTCTATGCAGCATATTTGGGGGTTAAAGAAAATCCTGTAATAGGTGTAGGGTCATGGAATCGTTTTGCCACAGCGGAATATATGATAATGGCAGCTGAAGATATGGGTGCCACGGCCGATCGAGAACAAGTCTATAATTCTATTTATGAAGGAGGTGGTGCGGGGCATTCGGTATTTTTTCAGGAGTGGCTTGAGCAAGGAATAGGGGCTGCGATTTTTTGGATATTTGCATTCATTTCCTGCTCTAAACTTTTTGTTTTTGTTTTACAAAACGACTGCGTCATAACACCTTTATATATAAGTGGAATCACAGCCTTTTACTGGTCGTTTTTCTTTTCCCCTTTAGATGCTGGAACACGGTTAATGGTACCTCTATTTCTTGCAACATATTTTATTGTTACAAAACCTTCATGTTTTCAAACAAAATTTTTCGCCTCTTTTGATTATAGAAATAGTTGGAAGGAAATTATCAGTTCCCGTGAAATACCTATAGATTTGGATAAACGGGTCTAACCAGTATTAACATTTTATAGAAATATATATGCACATAGTTTTTGTAACTTTTGGAAATTTTGATTCAAATGCAACCCTCAAGCGTGCGACGGGTATGGCCGATCCCTTGATGAAAAAAGGTGTAAGGGTTACTTTGTTGCTGGAAGAAAATAAAGCTAACCGTGATAAAATTAAAATGGAATGTCCGGAAGTGGAAGTGGTTTGGCACCAGCGTGGTGAGACGGCAAAAAGTGAAAGAAATGCAAAACAAAAAACAATCAATGCACTATGCCCGGATATTGTTTGGATTTGCGGTGTCGGTTTTCGAAACTGGGTCAGAAAAACAAAAAAGAATCAGGTTGTTTTAGGAGATCACTCAGAACTTCTTTCTTCAGTAACCGGAATGAAGTTTCACAGGCGACTTTGGGAGTATTTATGCGAAATTATGCATATATATATATTGGATGGACATATATGTGCTAGTAAATATTTGCAGGAGTTATATGAGAAAAGGGCTAAACGTTTAACACCTTGGCGGAAAGTATGTGTGCATTATTCTCCCTATGCATATAGTTTAGAATTGGTTTCAAAACCCAAAACCGTCTTGGCTGCCTTACGTGAAGAATATGGTGATAAATTTATTTTCCTTTACATGGGTTCGTTTCGTGAAAATTATGGATTTTGGGATATGCTACATGCTCTGAAAGAATTGTGTAATAATCGTGACGATTTTACAGCATTGTTCATGGGAAGAGGGCCTGAAAAAAATGCTGGAATTGAGTGGATTAGGAATGAAAAGCTGGAAAACCGTATCCGCATCCTCGGTTATATACCGGAAGAAGACATCTCCTCATATTTTGATATCGCTGATGCATTCATATGTCCACTAAGAAACACTATACAGGATGTTGCCCGTTGTCCGAGTAAACTTTACATGTATATTCCTTTCAAAAAACCCATTATCACGTGTCCAATTGGTGAAGCATATGAGATTTTTGGTGAAAAGGGGGTATATTATGAACCGGGAGATAGAGAAGGCCTTAAGCAGTCTGTAATAAATACCCTTGATTGCAGATACTCTAATCCGATTGATATAAAGGATCATAGTTGGGAGCAGAGAACGGTTTCTTTTTTACGGTGGATTGAGAATTTTGATTCGAGAAATAATATGCTACACAGCGAGTGCCCAAAGTAAAAGTTATCGTGAAATGAATATATTACACACACTTCCCTGTATTGGAGAAAATGGAGGAGGGCCTCCTCGTTCGGTATCACACCTTTGTAATAATTTATCTGTGAACGGAAGTAGTGTTTCTATTTTGTCAGGTGACCCATCGGGTACTTTATCCGCTGTCAATTTAGATCCCAATATAGCCCTCTTTCAAGCGGGGAAAGTAGGAAGGAAAACTGTATTTAACATGCTGGGTCGACATATTTACAGAACTCTTTCAGAGCAGCATGGAGTTACAAAATTTGACATATGCCATCAGCATGGAGTATGGTTGCCTTTTTCACATCAATCAACTTTTTTTGCAGCTTCGAATTCTGTTCCTCTCATTCTATCTCCCCGGGGGATGTTTGAACCTTGGTCAATGAATCATAAACGCTTAAAGAAAAGTATCGCTTGGCATTTGTACCAGAAAAAAGACCTTGGCAGTGTCCATTCTTTTCATGCTACAGCCCTCTCAGAAGCCGAAAGTATTCGTAGGCTGGGTTTCAAACAACCGATTGCGGTCATTCCGAATGGCGTAGAGCTGCCAACCCAGCCGGTAGCTGGTGATTGTAAAATGCGGATGGAGAATGGTGTATTTCGGGAGGATGGAATGAAAACAGCTTTGTTTCTCTCACGAATTAATCCAAAGAAGGGGTTGCCTATGTTGTTGGATGTGTGGGCAAAAGTTGCACCTTCAGATTGGCAACTGGTGATTGCGGGGAATGATGATGCGAATCACTTGCCGGAGGTGCAAGCTAAAATCTATGAGCATCAATTGCAGGATAGAGTGTCAATTGTCGGGGCTTTATTTGGAGAAGATAAAGAAAAAGCATTCCTGCAGGCAGATTTGTTTGTTTTACCTTCTTTTTCTGAAAATTTCGGGATCGTGGTTGCGGAAGCGCTGAGTTACCGAGTGCCGGTTTTGACTACAACAGGTTGCCCATGGGAAGAATTGAAAATTTACAATTGCGGCTGGTGGGTAGAGCCTACCTTCGAGGGTATTGAAAAAGGTCTTAGATCTGCATTTCTAGTTCCTAAAACTTCTCTTAAACAAATGGGTGATCGAGGGTTTAATTTAGTGAAAGAAAATTATTTATGGTCCGGAATAGGAAATAAAATGATCTCTTTTTACGAATGGGTTTTGAATGGAGGGGAAAAACCTTCTTTTGTAATTACTGAAAGTTAATATGAAAAACGTCGAAATAGCGTCCATATCTTTTAAAAACCAATTTCTAAGATTGATATGGTCATTTAGTTATATTCTTTTTTTTCGGTTCACATTGCGGAATGCATTTGCTTGGAGACGGATCATTCTAAAAATATTTGGAGCGAAACTTGATACAGGTGCAAAAATTTATGCAACTTCAAGAATTTGGGCACCATGGAATTTGGAAATGGGTGAAGATTCGGTGATGGGTGATTACGTGAATTGTTATAATGTTTCACATATCCGAATAGGTCGGAAATCCATAATTAGCCAATATTCATATTTATGTACGGCAACTCATGACTTCGATGTCGAAGAGCATAATTTGATGGTAGCGCCTATTGAAATACAAGACGACGCCTGGGTTTCCGCAGATTGCTTTATCGCACCTGGAACTTGTATTGGTTTTGGTAGTGTTGTTCTGGCAAGATCGACTGTATTGGAAGATACTGACCCATGGTGGGTATATGGTGGATACCCTGCTAAAGCTAAAAGAAAGCGTGGATGGAAAAGAAATCATGGAGAAAAGGTCGAGAAATGAATCCCATTATTATTATAGGAGCGCCTCGCTCTGGAACTAGTTTTCTATCTCGAATATTTTCAGCCCATCCTGATGTTATGGTGTTGGTGGAGCCTCGTTTAACATGGAAATACGGAAACGATGCTAAATCCGACATGCTTAGTGTAGCGGATGCCCGACCAGAAGTTAAAAAATACATTCAAACTCGATTCAGTGAAGTTCTTGAGAAGAGTGGCAAAAATATTTTGGTGGAAAAAACCCCTAGTAATGCACTGCGGGTTGATTTCGTTCGAACAGTATTCCCTGACGCCAAGTTTGTGCATATTATGCGGAATGGTAAAAACTCTGCGTTGTCTATCCGCCAATTCTGGCAGGGCTCCAGTACTGGGTTTCAAGGTATTGACCCTGCACGTCTTCATAACCGTATGAAAGAGATACGTCTAAAACAGGTTCCCTATTACGCCCGTGAATTCTGGGGACGGTGTATTGGAAGTATGCAGTGGAGTCAGAAAAAGAAACTTGGGGTTTGGGGGCCAAGATTACCGGGATTGGATGAAATGGTCCGGGACCTGGATTTACTTGAAGTCGCGTGTTTGCAGTGGAGGTATTGTGTAGAGCATGCTTGTTTCGCTGGCAGAGCAATGCCGAATAGCCAATATTTGGAAATCCGGCTTGAGAACTTTACTGAAGACGAGATGCACCGGGTCCTGGATTTTTCGGGTCTCCCCCAGAATGATGCGGTGGATCAAAAGATCCGTGAACACTTTAAACCGGATCAATCGGCGAGAAGAACCGAAGGTCTGAAAGCGGAAGACGATGTGATGCTGGAGAAATGGTTGCGCCCCACTTTAGATTGGCTCGGATATGATTGATCCCGACGGGTCATCAGTCTATTACAGATAGTTCAATGAAGTCAGGTCTTGCGGAAGAGCAAAGATAAGAACGGAATCACATATTTGGGAGTGAAGGATTAAGAAGCTTCGCTTTAAATCTGAAGCCGACCGGTGGCTCTTTAATGGTTTAAAGAAGTGATCGTTATGTTTATGATCTATCGGATACTTATCCATAATATGGCCTTCTTCCAAAAAGTTTAGATTCGGGTGTGAAAGAAACTAATTCATAGTTTTTAGGAAGTAATTATGGTAACAGAATTTTGGACCTCCACGGAATATAGTGGATTTTTAGCGGAACTAATGGCGGAGATGAATGACGCTGGCCTGGAGACTCGCCAGCGTTTTTTGATTTCGGAGGCTTCCTACCGGGGGGCGCGGTCAACCCCGGCCCGTTTGTGGCTGCGTCTTCAGCAATATGCGGTTTATCCCCTTTATCTGACCGGCTCTTTGCTGTTTGGAAAAAAAGCGGAGGTGGTGGTGGTTTGCACCAATACTTTCTATGCCCCCTGGCTGGCGACTTTTTTCCATAAACGGGTGGTCCATTTGGTGTATGATCTTTTCCCTGAAGCGATGGCGCCGGAGGTCGGAAGTCAGCCTGCCCGTGCCTTTCCGGCACGGAAACGGCCAGGGAGGTCGGTTGTAAACCCTGAGCGAAGTCGAAGGGAGGGCGGAAGTCGGATGTCGGTCGAAGACCCTGAGCGAGTGAAACGAGTCGAAGGAGAGGTCAAGGCCCGGGAATCGTTGCTGCATCGAATGATTAGAAAGATTGTGGCGTCTACTTTGAAGCGGGCGGAGATGAATGTGTTTTTGGGAGAGCGGTTGCAGGCCTATGTGGAGTCAGTCTACGGAAAGGTGGAGAATGGAGTGGTGATCCCTGTTGGGGCCTCCAGCTTCGCTGGAGAGGTAATTGGGGAAGTAGGAAAATTGGGAATTGAGGGTGGAGAGCTTCGCGAGGCTCCAGTAGGCGAAGTCGTCCCCCTGGCCGTCGACGAGCGACAGCTCGGGCAGGCGACTTCGCTCGCAGATGAAGGTAGTAAACTCGCCTGCCCGAAGGACGCCTCAGCGGCCAGGGGGACGAGTTCACCTACTGCTCAACCAATCACTATTCTGTATTGTGGGAATTTGGGGCGGATGCATGATCTCAAAACGTTGAAGGCATTTTGGGGGGGATGGAGGGCGCCTGCCCGGAGGATGCCCCAGCGGCCAGGGGACACTCCTGTCCCAGCGGAAAATAGTGAGGACGAAACGGGCTTGGGCTCCGATTCCGCCAGGGCAGGAGTGCCCGCGCTCCGCTTTCTCTTCCACTGCAACGGTCCGAAGAAACAGGAACTGATAGATATGGTGGCGGCTCTGGGATTGGATAAATCCCCGTCTCCTGATTTCCGATCTCCGACTTCCGACCTCCGGCCTCCTATTTCCATCTCCATCCAGGGCAGTCTGGGATCCGGGGAATGGCGGGAAGTGATGCTTTCCTCCCAAGTTGCACTGGTGACGATGGTCCCGGGGGCGGAAAATGTGGTGATGCCAAGCAAAACGTATTCGGCGATGATGGCGGGTCAGGCGATCTTGGCGATTGCGCCAGAGGGGTCGGATCTGGTGGATACCATTAAAGCTGCGGATTGCGGGTGGTGGGTCGCGCCGGAGGTCGGAGGTCGCCTGCCCGAAGGACGCCCCAGCGGCCAGGGGAGGTCAGAGGTCGGAAGTCGGATCGCGGAAGATGAAATGGAGCGCGGGCACTCTTGCCCTCGCGAAGGTTTGGCAGCAGTGATTCAGGAAATCGTATCGAATCCGGAAGAGCTTGCGCGCAAGCGGGCCAATGCGCGGGCCTATGCGGAAGCTCATTTCAGCATGAAGGTCCTT